>CAMCKZ010000050.1 GCA_945875545.1 Polyangium aurulentum
AGAAGGTTCGCCGATGCCCGTGTGGGGCCTCACGGAAACAAACCTGAGCGGCCTCGCGAGCGCGTACCAACTTTTCGATCGCGGATGGAACCCCGAGACGTACCGCGTATGTGCACCGGCTACGAACGTGAGTTCCATCCATGAAGGACTTCGGCGCGATACCCAAGCGGTCAATCAGCTCGTGGTCTTCCTCAAAACGGGTGTGATTGTTCCCGCGAACTAACGCGCTTTTCAGCGGCATAGACGCCGCCTCGGCTCACGGTGCCCAAGCCCGAACCTACGGCACGACCTTCACGCCCGCGCCTTGAACGATGCGCACCCGCTTGCCCGCGCCCACGTTGACGAAGCGTTCCACCGTCCCCGCCGCATCGGGCCAGCGCACCTCGACGGCGTCTGCGGCGCACAAGGCACCGAGGCCAAATGTGAGGACCGGCTCGTGCTGAATAGCTGAATGACCATAAGCACCTACTAGCTCTTGCGTAAGAACCTTTGTGCCCGCCGCTACCCGCACGCGCGCCCCGAAAGCACTCTTCGCCGCGCCTCCGTCGCGCCCGCCCTTGCCTTGCAACTCGATCTGCAACGAGCCGGGGCCTCGCCCGGCGTCGATGGTGTGGTTCTCGTAATAGTGAACCTCCGGGCCCTTCGGCCACGCGCGCGCGCAGTCGCGCATCGTCGAAGAACCGACGACCACGTCGAGGTCGCCATCGCGATCGAAGTCCGCGAGAGCCATGCCGTTGGTGCATGTATGATGCAATCCTGCCGCTTCGCCGATCTCTTTGAAGGTCGTGGTGGCCCCGGGCTGCGATTCGAAGACAAGACTCCAATTCCCTGGATAATCGCTGGCACCCACGAGAATATCGGGCAGGCCATCGAGGTTCAAATCGGCGGCCGCGGCGCTGATTCCGCCTTCGTTCCAGTCTGTCGTGGGGTGGGGCCACTCAAGGCCCGTGGCGGCTCGCCCGGGGCGTTCGAAGCGCACGGGCGTCTCGGCGGTGCCGCCGGCGTTCACCAAGAGTTCACTCGGGTCGCTCGAGTTCCCGACGTGCCAGTGAACGATCTCGGCGTTGTAAAGATCGTTGCGGCCATCTCCGTTGAGGTCCGCGCACACCGTCGTGAAGGTGTTGCCCCCGGCCCTCCACAACTGGTCGTCGCTCCCCGCGCCCCACTCGTTGCCTGTGCACTGAATGCGCGGTGCAGGCGCGGAGCACCGCTGCGAAGTCGAGCAATAACAGCGGTAAAACTCATTGTCCGTGAAGTCGGTAATGCCGTCCATCGCGTAGCCACTCGCCGCGCCAATCTCTGCATAATGCACGGAGTTATTTTCACGCGAGGCCCGGTACAACTGATTGGTTTGCCGTCCGTAAACGGAGATCAAGAGGTCCGTTTCGCCGTCACCGTCGGCGTCGCAGGCCACCGCACCGAAAGCTGGTCGGTGGTTCTGAAAGGTCTTCCAACCGGTCACTTTCGTTTCGAGACCCGACCCCGCGGTGCCGTCGCGAAATTGCCCCGTGCCGTCTCCGAGGAAAAGCCGCGCCTGAAGACCCGAATTTGCCTCGCCGTATTTCTCGTACCAGAACGTGACAAACACATCGGTGAAGCCATCTCGGTTGGCGTCAAGTACTGCAAATGCGCTGGTCGTTGGCAGTTTATCCGCGGGCACGGTTTGAAACGCGCTCGCCGGCGCCAACGAAAAATGCCCGCGGCCGTCGTTCAAAAGAACGTCGCTGCGGTCGCCCAAATCTTTCTCCGGGTAGCGCGCATCGATGTAGAGGCCCGCGACAATATCAAGATCGCCATCGTCGTCGACATCGGCGGTGGCGGCGAAACTTGTCTGACGCAGAACGCCCGACGGCGCACCGGCCGCGCGAACGGCTCCGTAGTTGCTGACAACCGTGGCGTCTTCAAAGGTTCGCCCACCGCCGGGCCGCGCCCGATTCATCAACACGCGCATTAGCTGGTTTTTTCCAGGTTTCGATGGGTCGCTGCGCCCTTCCCCGGCCTGGTGCACGAGCAAATCCGCGTAGCCATCGCCGTCCAAATCAGCCGCCTCCAGCATGTTGCCGCGAACCTCCAGGTGAGCGTCGTCGAGGGCGAACCGCACACTCTCATCGGTGAAGCGAAGAGGGCTCGCCGCGAGATTGGTGCATGATGCACTTATTTTCGCATCGACGGGCTCAGGGCCCTCTCCGAGGAGAGCGTCGGCCTTGGCCTTTGCGGACGAAATGCCGCCCGTCGGCACCGGCGCGGAGACCTGCTTGCTTCCCGCACAAGCCATCGCGAGGGCGCTGGAAACAGCGAGAATTAGCAGCGGAACGGCGGTAACCGAGGAACGCAGGCGCATCGCTGGAGCGTACATGCGTCCGCGACGCGGCCACCAAAAATGGTGCGCCCCGAAGCCCCTTCACGACGGCTTTTGCTTGTGACCGTCTCGGAGCCAATGCGTGCCCCAGCCAAACGCAGCGAGCCCGAAGAAGACGTACGCGTGGGTTTCGCGGCCCGGGTGCACGAGCATCAGAGCCCCAGAAAGAATGAGGGCGGCGACGACCACGCCGGAAAAAAGGCGCCGACCGAGACGATCTGCCAGCTGGGGAAGGTCGTCTAGAGCAACCCGCAGGGTTGTTCGCCCGAGGCGCAAATCATCAAGGATTTCGCGGATTTGCATGGGCATGCCCGCGCCGGCGCGACTGATTTGCTCGACGGTGCGCCAGAGGTCGTTGCCGATGCGCTGCGGTGAGTAACGGCTTTTGAGCAGGTCAAAAAAATGCGGCGCGGCCGCGCCCATGATGTCGAGGTTCGGATCGAGCTGTTTGCCGATGCCTTCAATCGTCATCAGCGCTTTGCCGACGAGCATGAAGTCTGTGGGGATCTCGATGCCGTAGCGAATCGCGCCCATCGCGAGGTCGCCGATGAGGGCCGAAATCTCGATCTGAGCGAGGGGTTTCCCCAGGTATTTTTCAGCCAACGTAGCAACGAACGCGCGGTACTCGCGCATGTCGACTTTCTTCGTGGGTCGGCCAATTTCGTAGAGCGCGTCGGCCACGGCGTAGGGGTCGTTGCGCACCGCGGCCACCATGAGATCGATGGTTCGTTCGCGCAGTTCGGGGCTTAGGCGGCCGACCATGCCGACGTCGATGAGGCCAATCACCGGATTGGCGGGCTCACCCAAGATGAAGATATTTCCCGGGTGCGGGTCCGCGTGAAAGAAGCCGTCTTCGAAGATCATCTTGATGACGAGGCCCGTCGCCTGCTTCGCGATCACCGGGCCGTCGAAACCCTCGGCCACCGCCTGGTCTATCTTGCGACCCTGGAAAAACTCGAGCGTGAGCACTTGGCGCGACGAAGCCTCGCGGTACACTTTCGGAAAACGTACGAGCGCGTTGCCCGCGAAATTTTTCGCAAAGCGCTCCGCGTTGTCGGCCTCTACGAGAAAGTTGAGCTCGCTCGTGATGCTGTGATCAAATTGTTGGACGAGCCCCACGGGCGAATAGATGCGCGTCTCAGGCACCGCGCGTTCGAGCGCCGCGGCAAGAATGTGCAGGATGTCCAAGTCGCGCGCGATGGTCGGCGCGATGCCCGGTCGTTGAACCTTCACGACCACGAACTCTGGGCCCGCCGGACCCTGAATCGTCGCCCGATGCACCTGCCCAATCGAGGCGGTCGCGAGGGGCTTGGTGTCGAAGCTCAGATAGGCTTCTTCCAGCGTTTTTCCTAGTGAACCCTCTACCTGCCGCTTGATGTCGTCGAAGGGAACCGGCGGCACAGAATCTTGCAGCTTCTTCAGTTCGACCACGAGCGCGGCGGGAAGCACGTCGCCGCGGGTGGAGATAATCTGGCCAAGCTTGATGAACGACGGACCCAGGTCTTCGAGGACGAGACGCAGACGCTCGTAGGGCGAGATTGACGTTCGCTCTTTTTCGCCCTGGGCCAGATCGCCCGCGGGCACGTCGGTCATGACGTCTGTCAAAGGGCCCGTCGCGGCGCCAGTCGGGGCTTGCGACGCTCGACTCCCGATGCCGATTCCGAGCCGCTGAACGACCTCTCCGAAACCGTGACGAGCAAGCACAAGCCCGATTTCGCGGAGGCGCACAAGATCGCGCACGGCAGTGACAACGTTCATAGACAGCCTCTCAAAAAAATCGCATGCAGCACGCGCGGCTCAAAGTCCGCTCAGTGACCGTAACGGAAAACGACTTCAGGGCCGATAAGGTACTGAATTCCTGAGGCAAAATGATAGGCGGCCGCCGGAAGGCCCGCGGACAAACCGGCCGCCGCGGCACCGGCCGTCAGGTCTCCGGCGATGGACTCACCCGGCTGCGATCGGTACTCGTTGCCCGCAGTTTCAATAATACCGAAAATACCCACGGTCATCCACGACGCAGACCCCATCTTGAAGCCGATCGCGAGGTCTCCGGTCAGTGCGGGAGAAATGTAGCGCTTGCGCGGCGGCACCCCGGGCGCGGCGTAAAGTTGGGACAGCGCGGGATCTTCGACGGTCGCCGTGCGAAGCATGGTGCCTGTGCGGTACGATGCGCCCGCCCCGACAGCGCCAGAAAGAACGAACGAGGAGGGCTTCCACGAGGCGCGAACTTGAAGGGAAGCGGTGCCACCGAGGCGAACGAATTTGAAGGATTCTTCTCGCACCGGGGCCGCGGCGGCAACGCCTCCCGCCGCCGCAACATCGCCGTCGAAGGACGCCGTTCCGGACCAATAATCCCCCGCACCCACGGCGCGGATTTCGAAACCGATGGGGTCGAAGTCGTAGCCGAAATGCGTGGTGATTCCACCGCCCAGGGGGCGCTTGGTGGCGCAGCTCGCGGCCCCAAGGCCTACGCAGCCCACTTCGAGCTCGGACCCCGCGCCACCGGCCCCCAGCGAGCCGAGAAAGCCGAAGCCCCCGTACCACCCCGAGTTCGGTGGAACGTAGGAGTCGTCCGTTGCGGACATGCGCGCAGGGGGCTCAAGGGTCACGGCTTGGGTAAAGGTTTCGCCGTCGTGGAGCACGACCTCGCGCCCCCAAGTTTCAAAGCCCTCGCGACTCACCTCGATGCGATGCACACCCAGTCGCACCGTGCCTTGAAAAGCGCCCTCGCCGACAACGGCGCCATCGATGCGCACAACGCCTTTGCCGCCGGCGACGCTGACAGCGACGGTGGCCGAAATCGGGCGCGAGGGCAGCGCTACTTCGACGACACGACCTCGCGCCGCGTCGACCTCTTGCTCCGGGGCCGCGCGATCAAGACCGGCTCCAGAAATCAGGTGTTTCCCTGGTGAAACGTCGCGCTCCACGGGAGCGGCACCGATGTCGACGCCGTCGAGAATCACGTGAATCGGTTGTCCGGCCTCGTCGCGAATGCGCAGTGTTCCGACCGACGACTCGCGCACCAACGCCACGGAGACGATGGCCTTTCCATCGGGTGCAATCTGCACGGACTTCACAAACGGCTCGTAGCCCGTCTTCGTAACGCGCACTTGCGCCACGCCGACGTTCACGCGCTTGAGGGCCGCCACCGGCGCTTGCCCGAAGAGGACTCCATCAATGAAGACCTCTGCGCCAGCAGGCTCAACGCGGAGCGAAAGTACGCCCGTTTTCTGCCCCATACGCTCTCGGAAGTCGTTGAATTCTTTACGTGCTTCGCCCTGCTGCCGATCGAGGGCCGCGTCGGCCGCATCCCACGCTTCGCTGTACCGAGAGGCGGCCTCAAGAGCCCGAAGCTGCTCCATATTGGACGGACTGCCGCCTTCGGCCGCGGCACTCCACGCGATGGTCTCAACAAACAGCGAGCCTGCGAGGGCAAGGGCCAACCACGGGTAATCTTTCATGCTGTTTTCGGAAGCTAGAACGGCTGCGGCCCGCGCTCAATCGTCGCGACGCAATACGAGACGAAGCGCGTCGAGGGGGTCGAAACCCAGTTTGCGCTCAAGGGCCCCAAAACCCAGTAATTTCCCTAGCGAACTGCCCACATAGCTCCGGAGCGGGTCGCGCCGCCCGCCGTTGTCGCCTTGGGGAAGCGAACGGGTCACGGGGCCAAAAAGAACGCGCACCGCATCCGCCGCCAAACCCATGGCGACTACCGCCGGCAGCGGCGTGACCATCACGTCGCGCACGGCCACGGCCTTCGCCCAGGCCCCGGGACTTGCATCGGTTTGCAGCGCAAGAAACACATCACGCTCGACAAACATACCCACGTGGAGCGGCGCGTAGCGAACCTCGGCGGCCCGGGCGAGATGGCGGTAATCGCGGCGCCACTCACCCGACATGTGCCCCAAATGAGGGCGTAATTCGTCAGGCCCGGCGAAGAGATCGAAGCCCTTTCCACGGCGCCGAAGGAGCATCGATGTCTCCAAATCGCCTCCGTGAAAGATGCCGAGGAGTAACGCTTTTCCGTCGGGGCAAAGGACGTCGAAGGTCTTGTCGACCATCGCCTCGGTGGGCACGCGGAGGCCCTTCAAGCGATGGGGCCAAAGTTCCATACGCCCCTCTGTCACTAATTCTTCCGCGATGCCCGCGAGGGTCAGTAGCTGCGCGGTGAGCTCGTCGCCTCGCTTGGTGCGCTCCGCCCAGCGGTCCATCAACGCCTCGATGGCCCCCATTTGGGCGACGAATATCCAGCTAACGCGCTCCGATTCTCCCAATTCTTCCAATGACATAGGCCAGCTCTGACCCGGCACGCGACGCCCCCGTTCCGAGTGCACCAGCTTGCGAACCACGCGCCCATCGTGAATGAGAAGCAGACCGCCGCGCCTGCGCGATGCGTCGTGGGCGGGGGCTGCGCGAGGCTTCCACAGGGCTAAAAAACTCTCCCAATCTTGGGAAGTGAAACCCTCGAAACGCACGTCGTTCGTCAGCATCTGTGTTCTCTACGGAATGCGTGCAGTCTACACCACGGGATTGACGCTGAGGCGGCGCAGACTGCCGAGGGCGACGCGCCCCGCATCGAGGCACTCGGGAACGAGGTACGGCACCTCCGAGCGCAGCTCGTCTTCGAACAGGGTACCGGTCATGTGCGCGCGCAACGAGCGGATGACACCGGCGTGGGACACGACCAAAACGCTCAGGCCCTCGAACTCGGTTTGCCGCCCTTTGTACCAGGCCTCCACGCGATCTTGGAGCTGGTGCAAGCTCTCTCCGCCGGGTGCTGGCAACACCTCCCAGTTGGCCTGCCACCTGAGAAAACGCGCACGATCACGCCTCTCGATTTCCGAAAAAGGCAGGCCCTCCCAGAGCCCAAAATCGATCTCGCTGAGGCGGGCGTCGACCTGCATCGGCACCCCCAAGCGTAGGGAAATCTGGGTCGCGAGATCGCGAGCACGGGCCATCGGCGATGACCAAATAGCGCTCATCTTGGCGTCGCCCAGGCGCTCGATCACGAGCTCCGACGCGGGCCCGGCCGCCACCGTTAGCGGCACATTCGACCGGCCGTAGCAGATGCCCTCCACCGCGGCGGGGGCGTGTCGACACGTCCAGATGGGCATACGTCAGCCATGATGCGCGCTCAGCGGGAAAAACACAAGATACGTGTGCCCACCCCCTGGCCTGCCCCCGCGGCCGCGCGCGGGCACCATCACGGGCCCCACCAAAGAAATTCTTCAAAGAGCGACTGTTTATTGTATGCAAAGTGCAAGCGTATGCGTTCCGTCAATACGGCGTCTGCGGGCGGCTGAAGCTCCACCCGAGGCTCGGGAAAGGAATCGCAGGGGATAAAAACGGAACCCTCAAAACCGGCGGCCCCCAGCCAAAATGCAGCCATTCCGCCCTCGGCGAGCCCACTGAGTAAAACCATGCGACCTCCCCCGAGCACCGTCACGTCGAGGAAGCGAAAGCCGTAGGCCTCGAAGCGCTCAGGCGACGGAAAGTCAGCGCCAAGATCCACGAGCTCGGGCAGATGCGCGCGCAAGTACTTGTGAAGAAGATCGTAACGAACTTTTCCGAGACGCGGCAACCTCCGCTCGCCCCGAACAAAGACGGGCAAGGGCGCGGGGTCAAACATCGGTCGCTCCACGTAGCGGCGGTAGCGGTCCGCCAGCGAGCTTGCGTCCCCCGTTCCGCCCGGCGGCGTTAAAGCCCTCAAAAACCAGGAAAAAAGCGCCAATTCAGCTTCGCCGGCCGCGGACTCCACGAAGAGAAAACTCTCCCACATGGGGTTGCGAAAACGCCACGTTCCGCCGTGCCGCCGCACAATCACCTCGCCGAGCCACGCCACGCCATGCACGACAAACGGGAGGAGCTCGCCCTTCGCCGCAAGGGCCGCGCGGAGTTCGGGGCCCAGCACCGCCGACAGCCGGTGCACACTTGCGTCGTCGTAAGCGAGGGGCGGCGCCTCGGGATGCATGGCGCGAAAGCCCTCAACAAACGTCTCAGCGAAGGCCGCCATGCGCTGCGGATACTCTGGATTTTTCCCTGGATTTGCGTCTGTCGCGCGAGAAGCCTCTCGATTTTCTCGCGCCTCCCTTGGGTAATGCGGCCAGAAAAATTCGCGGAACAGCTCCTCTGTATCCATCGCCTCGAACTAACGCATCATGGCGAAGTTGGCGACAGCGGTGCCCGCCCGGGGTCGAATCCTGTGGACGCTTGGGGCGATGTCGCAGCACAACGGATCCCATGCTCGTCGTTATCACTGGATCCAATCGCGGTATCGGTCTTGAACTTGTTCGGCAATTTCTCAAACGCGGCGACACGGTGCATGCCCTTTGCCGCCGATCGTCGACGGAACTCGACCAACTGTCGCCGTCGCGAAGCCTAGCGATTTTGCAGGGAATCGACGTTTCCGCGCCGGACGTGGCCCACAAGGTTTTGAACCACCTCGGAGACTCTCCCATCGACATTCTTGTGCAGAATGCAGGCATTCTGGAACGCGAAGCGGCGTTGGCACCGAGCCTCGAGAGTCTTCGCGATCAGCTCGAGGTCAATGCCATCGGGCCCATCATGCTCACCCTCGGCCTTCTTCCGCGGCTGCGCGAAGGCTCCAAAGTCACATTCGTGACGAGCCGCATGGGGTCCATCGGCGACAACGGCTCCGGCGGCTATTACGGGTACCGCATGAGCAAATGCGCTCTGAATGCGGGGGCGGTTTCCCTCGCCCGCGACCTCGCGCCGCGCGGAATTGCCGTCGGGATCGTGCACCCCGGTTACGTGCAAACTGCAATGACCGCGCACCACGGCGACATCGTTCCCGCCGCCGCGGCCAAGCAGATCATCGAGCGCATCGATGGCCTCAGCATGGAACGCAGCGGGCGCTTTTTTCACGCGAACGGTGCCGAGCTTCCCTGGTGATTTCAGGCCGCCGCAAGGCCGTCGCCGCAAATGCATAAATGCGACAGGCGTGCAACAAAAAAGGGGCGATCGATGGATCGCCCCTTTTTTTGCTGCCCTTTTGTGACTCAGCGGATGGAGTACTGAAGCCCAAACATCATGACAAGCCGGTTGACGGGTGCCAACGCGGGGTTGACCGGATTCTCTGCGGCCGGCTCTTGGTTCGGGCCGATGGCGTAAGGGCTTAGGCCGCGGAACGCGTAGTTCGCCATCAAGCGGTAGTCGAGCCCGCCAGCGAGGGTGCCCGTGATGGTGGCCCGGAGGTCGACCTGGGTTGGCACCGAAGGCCGCGTGGGCCATGTGCCGTTGTAGACAACGTTCACGAGCCTTGGCCCAATGATGCTGCTCGCCAAGGAAAACGCTGGATTTGACCAGATGTTTTCACCGGGCAAATAGAGAACGCGCGCGTTGCCGTAGACGGACGGTGCGACGGGAAGGCGCTCGCTGCCTCCATCGGTCTCGCGCATCGCCGAAGCCACGGTCACGTTCGCGCCGTAGCGGAGCTTGCCCGTAGTCTCTTCAAAAGACGCGTTGCCGCCGTAGCTCGCGATGCCTCCGGCGTTCTGAAACTGGCTCACGCCGCTGTCGAGCAGCGTGGAGGTGGAGAGGCCGCGGAACTGCTGGTAGAATACACCCACGAGTCCGCGCTTGGTGCCGATGCGCTGCTCCCAACTGAGCTCACCGGCCTTGACGGTTTCGGGCTTGAGATTCGGGTTTCCGACCTGTGTGCCCGGCCAGTCGTACAAACGCTCGTAGTAACTTGGTGAGCGAAATGCCTCGGAATATACAACTTTGAGGACGCCGTCGGGAACGACTCTCCACACGACAGCGGCACGGGGCGAGGCCTTCGGATCGAAGGCCGATTGGGCGTCGAGGCGCACGCCCGCATTCACGCTCACCGTTTCGGTCAAGGCGGCGCGGTGCTGCGCGTAGGGTGCCGCCAGCCACTCGACTGCATCGCCCGCGGCGACCGTTCCGGCCAAGTGATTGGGGAAGAGGTTGTCGTAGTAATCGTTTGAATTGCCGAGGCGCCGGAGACGCGTGTCGATACCGAAAAGTGTCTGGTGTCGGCCGTCTCCGAGCCAGTCGTAGGTGCCCTGGAGTTCGACGCCGCCCCAGGTCGATCGCCCGCGCTGCACGAAACGAATCTCGGTGGAGGTCGTCTGCACCTCCGCAGGCAGATCGGTGGCCAAATCGACGGAGGGCGTGTCCATGCTGTACTTGTAAATGTCCGCGTATGCCCGCGCCATGAAGCGAAATTTCTCCGTGAGGCGGCGCTGAAATTTCAGCTCCAAATTGAGCCAGTCGTCGTGCTCGCCAGCCTTTGCCCGCGGCTCGTCGAAGCTGCCGGAAGTCTGGCCAAACGCGCTCATAAAGGGCGTGCCGCGGCCGTACCGCGCCCAGCGCACGAAGGCCTCGACGTCGTCGATGGTAAGGCGCGCGTAGACCGACGGGACCTCCGTCCACCACGATTGATTGGCCGTGCCACCCCACTGGCCGCCGCCTGCCCCGCCCGGAGCGCGCGCGCCGAAATTGCGGTCTGTGGGCTGGAGGCCAAAGGTGAGATCTTGGCCTTGGTGTTTGTAATATTCGGCACCGATCACAAGCTCGACACGATGCTTGTCGCTGGGCATCACGTAGCCCGAGACGGCGCTGAAACGCCCGCTGCCACCTGCCCCCGTTGTGAGGCTTGTAATGCCGCCATTGGCCCCCTGGGCGGGACTCATGGTGCCTTCCGCGGCGACCCCAAGTGCGGGGAGGTCTTTGGCCCGCTTGGTCGTCACGTTGAAGACGCCGAGCATGGCGTAAGACCCGTAGAGAACCGAGCCCGGGCCGACGATGACCTCGATGTGATCGATGAGCTCCATTGGCACGCCGAGGCCTTGCTCGAAGTACGCGGTGCCGTTCCAGGGCTCGTTCATGATGTGGCCGTCGAGAACCACGAGCACGTGATTTCCGTAGTCGCCGGAGAGCATGACGCCGCGGCTGCCGACCTCGACCGAGTGGAGTGGGTCTTGCGACACCATGCCAATTGCGAGGAAATTCACTGCCTCGGCGAGGGTTCGAATGCCGAATCGGCGCAGGTCGTCGGAGGTGACCGTGGTCGTTGTGGCCGGCGCGTCGTCGGATTTTTCTGCGGTGCGGCTCGCGCCCGAAATCACGTTGGAAGCGAGCAGAGACTCGAGGTCGTCGGCGTCAGCGCCGTCGGCAGCGGGTGCCTCGGCGGCAGCGGGAGCGGGAGCGGCAGCGGCAACGGGCGTGGGGGCCGGTGCAGCGAGCACAGCGCGCGTCGACAAAAGTAGGGCGACAAAGCCGCATGAAGCAATGGAGCGGTTCATTCGTACACCTTCATGAGCTTGAGGGCCTCGGCCTTGAACGCCGCATTTTGCTTACGTGCCTGCGACAGGTGAACGAGCAGTTTTGGACGACCCGACGCCAAGTCGAAGCCGAGCACAATGCCTCGCTCCACGTCGGCCGGGAGCGATGCCACCGTGAGGACGTCAACCCCAGAAAACGCTGCGGAAATCTTGCCCGCCTCGCTCGTAAAACCAGGTGCAAAATACACGATGGCAATTTTTCTTTTCTTCACCTCTTCGACCAGCGCGCCCGCCGAGGCGTAGTCGATGCTGGCGACGTCCGACGGAATGCCCGCGATGGACGGCATGGCCTGAAACGCGCGCATGGCCTCGCGCGAGACGCTGGTGGAGTCGATGTCGCCGGGCTTCACCACCACGAGCACATGGGCTTTGTCGCCCGCTCTGCTGGCAAAGTTCCGATCGTAAGTGGAGATCCGCGCGAGGAGTTCCACTTGCAAACCGACGGGAACGGTTGGCTCTTCGGCGATGGCAGGGGCCATAGCCAGCGACATCCCGGCAGCGAGATACCGTAGAAAAATGCGGTTCATGGTGGTTATCCGAGGTTAACGAAATAGCGACGCCGGGAGACGAATTCGAGTCGGTCTCGGGTTATGGCGGGCGGGGTTGCGGACTCAATTAGGCATCGCTGACGCGCCTCGCGTGGCGGGGTATTTGGCCGGCGTTGAACCTTCGCCGTGCGCCGCGGAACCGTCGTTGTGCCCGCGCCAATGCATCATCGAAGTGGAGACGCCAAACAGCTTGCCTGCCCAGTCGAAAATCGCCGTGGGAAGAATGCCGCGAAGGAGCGGAGTGAGTTTGACCATGAAGGGCTCCAAGACCCACGGGCGATCGTGATGGACCGCTTCCATAATCTTTTCGACGATGTATTCGGGCTTCAGAACGGGCGTGAGCAAAGGCCCTTTGCCGCCCTCGAACATGCCGGTCGAGATGAAACCCGGGCAGACGGTTGTGACTTTTACGTGGGAATTTCCGTCGGTCACGAGCTCTTGGCGCACAGACTCAGAAAAGCCAATTACAGCCCACTTACTAGACGCATACGTACTCGCGAAGGGTAGACCAATGAAGCCCGACGCGCTCGCGATGTTCACGAGATGGGCCGAGCGTTCCGCGGCCATGTCTTCGAGAAAGGCGTGCGCGAACGCGACGACGCCCAAGACGTTCACGTCGTAGGTGAGCTTGTGGCGCTCCCACGGTGTTTTGGTGAGCGCGCCGCCAAAGACGATGCCCGCGTTGTTGACAAGAACAGCGACGCGCCCGAAGTCGCGGCGGATAACCTCGCGCAGCGCCAAGATGGCGGGCCGATCGGTGACGTCGATCTCGAATCCCCGCGACTCGGCACCGAGACCGCGGGCCAGAGCGGCCGTTTCGTCGGCGGCCTTGCCGTCTTTATCGACGACCAAAACCTTGCCCCCAAGCTTGGCAAATTCCAGGGCCATGAGGCGCCCGATGCCCGCGCCGCCACCCGTGATGAGCACAACGCGCCCGCTTATGTCTTTCATGCGTCAGTTCCTCTGGAGCAACGGCATCGCGCGCCATTGACTTTGCAGATGAGACCGCGATTCCAACCGAAGCGTCACGAAGAAACGACCGCGTTCCAAACTTCACCGCCGGCGCCGCCGCCGAGTGAACAAAGTCTAGGCAATTTCCCTCTATTTCTTTGCGCGGCCTTTAGCGCGTCGCGGCAACAATTCCGGTGGCTTCGCGCACTTGCATCATGATCGGTGCCGCTGCGGCCCGGGCGCGATGGGCCCCGTTCGCGAGCACGCGCTCCACGAACGCGCCGTCGGCGGCGAGCTCGATTCGCCTCTTTCGGGCCTCGGAAAAAGTGGCGAAAAAGAGTTCGGCCAATTGCTGTTTGTAGTGCCCCCAACCGCGGCCACCTTCGTCGAAGGAGCGGTCAATCTCGTTCATATCTGCCGGGCTCGCAAAGAGCTTGAGCAATGCATGTATCGGCGTGGCGTCGCGATCTTTTGGAGCTTCGAGGGCCGTGGAATCGCTCTTGATACTCATGATGCGTTTCTTCGTCGGCGCGTCGGCGTCGAACAAGTCGATGGCATTTCCGTAAGACTTGCTCATCTTCTGCCCATCGATTCCAGGCACGGCCGCCGACGCATCTTGCACCATGGCGCGGGGTAGTTTCAGTATGCCTGGAAGACCATTTTTGAGACCCGCGGGATCTTTTGCGTCCCACCCGGGAACGAAAGCCAGATTGAACTTTGTCGCGATATCTCTAGTCATTTCAAGGTGTTGCACTTGGTCGCGGCCGACCGGCACTACGTCTGCGCCGTAGATGAGAATGTCTGCGGCCATGAGCACCGGGTAACTGAAAAGCCCGAGGTCCGCGGTGATGCCCCGCGCCGTCTTGTCTTTGAACGAGTGCGCACGCTCCAACAGGCCGAGCGGCGTTAGCGCCGACAGAATCCAAAAAAGTTCAGTGACCTCGGGCACATCGGACTGGCGGAAAAGTGTCGCTTTTTCCGGGTCTAGACCGAGCGCAAGAAAATCCAGGGCCACGGCGTGGGTGAGGTCTCGCAGGCGTGCACCCTCGCGAACCGTGGTGAGTGCATGCAAATTTGCAATGAAATAAAAGGCCTCACCTTGATGCTGCAACTCGATGAATTGCTTGATGGCACCAAAATAGTTTCCGAGATGAAGCTTACCCGACGACTGCACACCGGAAATAATTCGCATGAGAGAGCGCTCGTTAGAACGCTTTCGCGCGAGATGTAACCGCCCTGTCGCGCCTCGTCTTCGGCTGCCCGCGCGATGTGGAGCGATCGGCCTATTGAGCAGTCGAGAACGGTGATTCAGCGGGCCATCCAGCCCTCGGCCAGCGCTCGGCCAGTGCTTGACCGGAGCTCGGCGAGTGCTTGACCAGCGCGCGAGATTCGGAGCGCGGGACCGACTCGATTACTTGAGGCCGGCGGCCGCCGGAAGAACTTTTTGAATCGCGCTGAGCAGCTGCGCGGCGGTGACGGGCTTGTTCAGAAATTCGGCCGCGCCGGCTTGAGCCGCGAGCTGACGCGAGTTGCTGTCTTCTGAGGCGGTGACCAGGATAACCGGAATTTTCTTGACGACTTCGTCGGTGTGTGCGCGGATTCGCTGAATGAGCGTGATGCCGTCGATGCCGGGCATGGTGATGTCGGCGAGAATCACGTGGGGCTTGAGCACGGCGGCCATCGCCAGCGCGCGCTTTCCGTCGGTCGATTGATGGACCTCGAAACCCGCATTCTCCAAGCAGGCAACGTACAGCGAGCGGACAATCGAGCTGTCTTCTGCGATCAACAACCGCAATTTTTCCGCCGCCATGAATGCCTCCGTCGGAGAGTTCTTCTCCGTGAATCTTGGAGTGTATCGACGTTGAGCGGCAGTTCCTAGGAAGGTTTTTCGCGGCCAGGCGTTTGTGCTGGCTTACCGGCATTCTGCGGTCCATTCTTCCTAGATGAGGCCCTTGGTAGGCGCTGCGGTGGTCGAACGTGAGGTCGGGTACCTCGTGTTTTCCGACGTGCACCTCGGAAGCGACGTAAACGATGTGTCGCCGCGCGGTCGTCATCGGCCCGCCCAGCTCGACGACGATTTGGGCGCGCTCCTCGACCACTACCGCGTCACAAAATCCCTCAGCCCGTCCGGCGATTGGCATCTCGTGGTCGCCGGCGACTTCATCGATTTCGTCGGCATGCTCGTCGACGCGCGCGACGAGCCCTTGCCCCCGTCGGCCATCTCCGATGACCCCGGCCTCGGCAGCGCAGACACGATGGCCTTGCGAAAATTGGCGCGCGCCGTCGATCGGCATCCGCTGGTTTTCCTCGCGATGGGAAGGTTTGTGGCCGCGGGGCATTCGATCACGTTCATCATTGGCAACCACGATCTCGAGCTTCATTGGCCCGTCGTGCAACGCGCTCTTCGCGAGGCCGTGGCGTCGTCGGTGACGGCCATCGAACGAAAGCGGGCGCTCGAACGCGTGCAGATTGAACCTATTTTTTTCTGGGCCGAGGGCTCACTTTTCGTCGAACACGGTCACCGCTACGACCCTTGTTGCGTAGGCGCTGCGCCCCTTGCACCCCACGACCCACGGGCGCGTCACCGCACGTTGCCGGCCCTTTCCGACGTGCTTTTGCGGCTCATCGTGCGCCGCGTTGACACCCTCGATGAACACGGGCACGAGAACGAGGGCCTCGCGTATTACGGCCGCCTCATCGTGAAAACCGGGCTACGCGGTCTCGGCAATCTCGCGCGCGCATTCTTCGGTGCCATCGGTGTGGCGGTCGCGACGTGGTGGCATTTGGTCAACGGCGGCCTGCGAACAATTCGCCGCCTGCACCTTCGGAGACTCCGTCAATTTGCTGTATTTCGCCGCATCGGCTGGCGTCGTCTTCGGGCCTTCGACGCCTTGGCCGTGCCTCCAAGTATTGCCAGCCTTCACGGTATTTTTTCGACCTTGCTCTTGGACCGCATCGCGCTTTTTGCGCTCACGCCACTGGTGATGCTCGGGCTCTTTTTTCTCCCCGCGTCCATGTTGTCGCGGGCCGCCGGCGCACTGGCGATCTTGCTCCTCGCGCGCATCGCCTACGTGACGCTGGCGAACATGCGAAACCTCGATGCCGCAGCCCGCATGGAGCAGCGCGCCCACGATGTTGCGAGGCTTTTTCCTGCGGCTTTTATCGTCATGGGCCACACGCATATTCCCGTGGAGCAGCCCATTTCATTTGATGCAGTTTACATCAATACCGGAACGTGGGCCGAAGAGGCCGACGAGCGGGGCCTCGTTACGCCGCCGGCGCCACGCACGCATTTTGTTGTCGAGGGCATTGGTGCCACCAAGGGCGAACTTCGCGTGTGGGTCTCCGGCGCGGGCCCTCAACCCTGGCGACAGCGCACGTAACTGCGCGAGGTCGGCGGTTCAAGCCGGTCGTTCAACGCGGGGGTTCGACGGGCGCGGCGGTGCTCACGCCGGCCCCCGCAAAGCCCGCGACCATTGAGCCCGTCAGATCGGCGACGACGCACGCTTTCGCGTTTGTGTTGCTAATGCGCGTGATCAGGGAACCCCGGGAAAATCCGAAGATTTCGCCCTTATACGCGGTAATACCGAACGTGCGCCCGAAGCTTGAAGCGGGCGCGGAACTGCAACTGGCATTCGCGGTGATGCGGCCAAGAAGCCTTTTGGTGACGTTGCCGGTTTGGCCACGCGAAAGCTTCGTGAGATCGATTTCGATGAGGGAATCGCTCGAGGAACAGTTCGCCGATGATGGCGGATTGGGGCAGTCGCGGACCGTTGCAAAACCTACCGGACTCCCGCGGTTATCGAGGAACACGAGGTCGCCGGAGAGCTCCCACGCCTTGCCGACATTGCCCGATGGGTACGTCTGGCCGTTGGGGTCGCGTAGCGGAACGGTGCCGAAGGTGCCGACGATGGAAATCGCGCCGCTTTGCAGGTCGACGGCGTACAATTCGCCGTCGCTGTTGGCCACGATGAGGGTTTCGTCTGACGACCCGAGAACGCCCGCCGGCGCGAACGTAGCGCCGTAAAAAGCCGTGCCCGTGACGGCGCCCGTGAGCGGAACGGCGGGGCCGCATACGACCGACGTTCCGACGATGCGCACGTCGAGGAAGATCATGTCTCGCGCCACGGCGACGATGCGCCCGGCCTTGTCGACGGCGATGTCGGTCATGGCGCTGGCAACACCGCCGTCGCGACCCACGCAGTCGAAGTCGCCGATGCGTTGCGGCGCGAGAAGTGGATCGTCGGCGTCGATCTTGAAGAGCGTGGAATCGGTGTGGGCGAAGAAGTACGTCTTCACCGGTGCCGGAACTTCAGCGTCGGTCGCTGGCACGACTATCGGCCCGGAATCATTGATGAAAGGCGCCGCACCGTCCGTCGGGTCTTGCCCTGCCGTCGGCACCGCGTCGGCGCGCGCAGTGCACGCGGACACGCCTGCGGCGAGGGCCGCGATGGTAAAACAGGACGCGGCGATCTTCAGGCCGACGACGAAGGCAAGGGCGGAAAAGCGTGCGGAGCGGATCATCACGTGAAGGCCATGCGTAGTGTCAGCGATGACGGCGCGCCATGACTTTTGAGGTGCTTGAGCCCTCTTCGTTCGGAGGTTTCTTGAGCGGCGGCAAAATCCGTTGACGCGAGGGAACGAAGGACTGGTGATTGCAGCCGCTCTTGTTTAACTTCGTAGAAGATTCACTCTTGTTTCTTCAATATGCAGTCTACATGTAAGTCGACGCGTCACCTCGCGATACATTCGCAGCGGAGCCATCATGGGTGTTAAGTTTTTTGGTCAGTACCTCGTCGAGAAGCAGGTCGTGGTGGCGGACCAAATTCGCGAAGCCATCGAGTTCCAAGAGCGAACCAATATTTCCTTCGAGGCCCTCGCTGTCGAGATCGGTATCGTCGCGGCCTCGGAGGTTGCTCGCGCACGAAAACAGCAGCAAAAAGAGCCCGTTAGCATGGAGATCATGCTCGTGCAGATGGGCTACATGACGACTTTTCAGCGCGAGGCGGTCATCAACCGCCAGCGCGCGCGGCATATCTATTTGGGGCAGGCGCTGGTCGAACTTGGTCATGTTTCGCACGAGACCATCGAGGAGCACTTGGCGGCATTCGACATCGACCAAGCCGTGTTTCGTACCGGCGAGGTGCGCCTTCCCGCGGGCATTCCGCACTTGGAGTTTTGCCGCGACACCGCAGACGTCGCCTCCAAGCTGCTGACGCTGGTGGCTTGGATCAAGCACCGCCTCGAAGACGGCCGTGTCGTGACGCAGTTTCTAGGGCACGACCACATCGTCACCATGACGCTCGTCGGCGACGTCTCCGGCATGTTCGTCGTCTCGGCCTCTCATCACGCAGCCGTCGCCATTGCGCGCGCGTTTCTGAACCACGAAGACGCCGAACACCTTCCGCACGAGGTGCTGATCGACGCCGTGAAAGAATTTGCGAACGTCGTCTGCGGCAGCGCCGTGGCCAAGGCCGCGCAGATCGGACTCAAGGTCGATATCGTGCCGCCCGACGAATTTCCCGTGGAAGCAGACCGCGTCGTTCATGTGCCCGAAGACATGGTGGGCCTGTTTTTGCCCCTCGTCGTGGCAGGCGATTCCGCCCTCGATTTCGCGATTCTGCTGAACCACTAAACCACTAGAAGTGTGCTGGGAAACGCGGACGCTCCCCAAGCTAGCCCCTCGCCGAAAAGGGTCTAGCCTTTCGGGCTCTTGCAAATTTCCAACGCGACAGACCCTCGCCCATCACCTTCCGTCGCGAGCGACGAATCCCTAGCAAGTGGCGAGCGATAGGCACTTTCTGTGCCTTGAGCGAAACCCCATCCTATCCCAGTTCCGCCCGAGCCTGGGGGATGGGTCCCCCGAACCCCATCCTACGCCGTCTGCTTCGCACACGTCTGGACGGGTCCCCGACGGGATTTGGGGCGCAGCAGGAAGGTTGTCGGCGAGGGTCAAGCTGCGGGGATGCGGCGATCGCGGACCAACGGTGGGCGCGTTCGCGTAAGGTTTCGCCGATGGTTTTTTTGGCTTGGCTCAAGAATCGGTGGCGCCGCGATGCGGAGGCGGCCAAGGCCGATTCGCGAGACTATCTCCTAGCGGCTCTTCCCGTGACCGTGGGTGTCGTGGGTGCGGCCCTGCTTTTTCCCAGGGCAATCGTTCCCGTGCTCGTGCCCCTGCCCGCACCTTCGTCGTACGTCCTCGCAGCCGAATCACGCTCAGACACGGTACGCGTGGAGGCCGTCCACCGCACGCCTCTCGACGCCCAGACGCGCGAACTCGGCACGGCCTTTCGCGCCTGGAACCTCATGGCGTTTCGCTCCGACGACGGCATCGAACACGATGCGCACGCGCAAGCTGTCAAGCTCGGGGCTATCGCTCGAGGGCTGCGCGATGGGGGCGCAGTGCAGTCGCTGCTGGCCCTTCGCGCCGTACAGATGCATGTATTCCTCACGGAACTTCGGCGCTTCGCGGACACAGGTGAAGAGTCGGACGAACTGCGCGAAGTAGCAGGAAACGCAGTGGGCCGGCTTCGCGAGGTTGGTCTCATCGATGGCCATCGGTTGCTCCTGGGTGAGCAAACGTACCGTGTATTCTACAAGTTGTTGTGGAATCGCGTTTTGGGTTTGGCCGCGGATGAATTGTTCGCGCTGTCGATGGACGACGAGCGAGAGATGGCCCGCGTTCAGCTCGCCCACCCTCATGCGAGCGAAACCGAGCGAGTCATCCTCGCGTCCGATCGCGCCCGCGCCGTCACACCGGCCCAGTGCGACCTCGTGGAGCAGCGAACGCGTGAGGCAGAAGACCGCTGGCGCCTAAGAAAAGTAGAGGAATGGGGAGCGCGCGATGCGGCGTATCCCATGGCCTTTGCGCGCGGTGTCTTGCTTTTTCGCTTGGCGCGGTACGCTGAATCGGGTCGCGCATTTTCCGCCGCGCGGGAACACGGCGGCGCTTACGCACTGCGCGCGGTTTTTCACGAACGCGCGGCGTTGGTCGCGTCGCTGGTCGAGTAGCGCCACGCGATGCATGCGCTTCTGACGCTTGTCATCCGCGTGGCTCTCACGGCGACGGCGCTGGTCGTGGTCACCCTGGTATTTTTTGTTGAGCCAGTTTTGGTGAGCGACGACGCCGGCACCAGGACCCTGGTGCTCCTGGATCGAGGGCGAAAAACGCGCGTCGGCGATAGTGTATTCTGCACGCTTAATACGGCGACCCCGCTGCGAGGGCGCGTCGCTGGGGTGGCGGGCCAGCGTGTGTCGCTGAAGGAAAACTTGCTCTTCATCGACGGCGAGCCCGTGGAGCGACGACCGTGCGGAGGGGGCGAAACGCAGGGACTCAGTGCCGCCCAGGCATCGCGGTGTTTTCGCGAGCGACGCGGCGATCGCTCGTGGAGGGTTGTCGCCCCGCCCGATCGAACGCAAGTGGCCCTCGACGTGCGCGTGCCGCCCGGAAGCCTCTACGTGCTGTCCGACGACCGCGCGGGGCACCTGCCCGATTCGCGAAGTCGAGGGCCTGTGCAACGCGGTAGTTGCAGGTCCGTGGCGGCGGAATGGGCGCGCGGAACTTTTCAGCTACGCCCATAGAAAACGGCCAAAACTTCAGCCGCAGGCCGTTTCGACTGGTCAGCCGCAGGCCGTTTCGACTGGTCAGCCGCAGGCCGTTTCGACTGGGTCGTCAAGAACGGCTTCGCCGCCGCACGGGCCGTCGAGCCCGGCGCGTGCCAGGTCGCCGCGCGCGCCGTCAATCATGGCCGGATTCGCGTGGTCTGCGTTGAGGCCAAAATCGGCGGCGAACTCGTAAGCGAAGAGCACGTAGGCGGCCGAGGGCAATCGCTGTTCGATGGCACCGCGCTCGATGGCGCGCTCCAGCGCCAATTTGATCTCGCCCACTTGCTTCGACGGCCTCAGGCCGAACGCCGCCATAATCGCGTTGCCCACGCCCGATGGGAGGGGCGGAAGTTTCGCGTCGTCCGTGGCAAGAGATGCCACGCGGGCCTGCAAATCATCGAGCTGCAATAGGCCTCGTCGCTTTTTTTCGGGCCGCTTCGTCGTGATGTCTGCGCGCGACAGGCACAAGAGATCGTGCAGGTGCGGCCCCATCTCGCGCGTAAAGCGGCGCACGGCGCTGTCGGTCCAGTCTCCCGCGTATTGGTTGGCTCGAAGGTGATGGAGGATGAGAAAGCGCACGCTGCGCCGCAGCGCTTCGTCGTCGGTGCGCGAGAAGAACGCGAGGCGACGTTCGAGCTTGTCGAACATGCGCGTGCCGACTTCTGCGTGGCCCAAAAAGTGCACCGTTCCGTCGGGCGCGAACGATCGTGTTTTAAGCTTACCAATGTCGTGGAAGAGCGCTGACCAGCGAATTTCCAGGCGTGATTCTGCTTGACGTACGACCTGTTTTGTGTGTTTCCAAACGTCTTTGTGGCGCCACTCGCCGTCGCCGAAGCCAATCATCGCGTGAACTTCAGGGAACACCACGGCGAGGCAGCCGTTCTCGGCGAGGGCGTCGAGACCTTCTTCGGCACCGTCTGAGATCATCACCCGGTCCAAGCACCCGCGGACGCGAAAGCGGTCGATGGCGATGGCCTCGCGCACGTCGTCGTCGGAAGCGACCTCGACGGAGCCCAAAATTCCAGCTTCTGCGCGCAGCGCTGCGTGCTCGAAGGCATCAAAAGCACGGTCCGCTTTCGCAGGCTTTGGGGGCTCTAGGGTCACTACGGACATCGCGCCCGCATAAGCAGACGCCGGCGACAACCACAAGGCGTGAGCGGTGCGCTCATTCCGCAACCGTCTTCTGCCGCTGCACAAAGGCGACCAAATCATCGCCCCAATGTCGGGTCCGCGAGCAGGGGGCCGAAGGCTCTGCTAGCCCCCCGCGGCATGGGTCTCGTTCGCTACGGCTGGTTTTTTTGCGCAACTTCGTTGGTAATTACGGCATGCGGGGGTGCCACTCGCTCCAATATTCTTTCGGACGACATGCCCTTTGACGCGGGAGCCACCGCCGATACCGCAGTTAATCCAGGGGCCGATGCAGGGGTCGATGGCGGCTTCGATGCGGGTCGTGATGCGGGTTTCGATGCAGGCTTCGATGCGGGTTTCGACGCAGGCCGCGATGCGGGTCGCGATGCGGGTCGCGATGCAGGCTTCGATGCAGGTCGCGATGCTGGCCGCACGTTTCGCTGCGGTGGCGCGGCGGCCGGGGCGCTGGCCTGTACGACCGGCACGCAAGAATGCTGCGCGACCATTTCATCGGGCAGAACCACCTACGCGTGCGAGCCCCCGAATGGCTGCGCGTCCCTCGACCAGGTCGCCATTGGCTGCGCAAGCTCCCAAGATTGCAGCGCGGGTAACACCTGCTGCGGCTTTTATGATGGCGACCAAAGCAGCTGGAACACTGTAGTATGCATCGATTCTTGCACCGATCAAAATGGGCTGACGGCCCTCATCATGTGCGCACCGGGAGGGGCCCCGTGTCCCCAGGGCCGCACTTGCCGGGTCTCCACGGTGCTCGCAGGCTTCGGCTACTGCAATTAGGTCGATGATGGGAAACGGCGCGCCTTAGCGGAGGCGGGCTAAATACCAGGCGAAATGCAGCATAACCTAGCCTATCATGGGGTCGTAAGAGGGTCGTTAGAGGGCTCGTTCGATCCAGCTGGTCACAACTTCTCGCGCGGGCTTGCGGGAGAAAGCGCCGCGCGCCAGCGAACCCAAGAGGGGCAGCGAGAGCTTGTGCGCCTCGGCCCAGCGAAGGAGTTTGGGGGCCAAATCGGTGGCCACGACCCGCTGACCGATGGCTTTTTCTGCCTCGGCTACGGATTTTCCGCTGGCGAGAATTCGGCCGACAACCACCTCGGGCCGGCTTTCTTGGGCCATCGCCGCGAGCAAATCGCCGTAGCCGGCCAGGCCCAGCATCGTGGCTTCTTGGCCTCCCGCGACGACCACAAAGCGCGCGGCTTCGCGAACAGCTTCGCTTGTGACCGCGCTCACGAGGCCGGGACCGAAACCTGCACCTTGCACGTAACCAACGCCGAGCGCGAGGCACGCGACGAGCGCGCTTGACCACTCCACCCCGCGCCGATCCGACGTCACCGCGACCCGCGTCACTTTGTTGCCGAGCATCTCTTTGGCGAGCGACAAAACCTCTGGGAAGGGAGAGCCGCACACGAAGAGCGCCGGAGTGCCCTCTTCGAGTTCACTGACCAGCACGGGGCCGCCAAGGGCACCTATGCGGCGCACGCAGGTTTCTTGTTGGAGCACGTCACCGATGGTGCAGACGGGTTCGTCGGTCAGGCCGCGAACCGCGTGCAGAATCACGGCATTCGGGCCCGTGTGAGGCGCCAATTCGCGGGCCATTGTTCGCGCGTTTTCCGGCGGCACCGTGAAGACAATGACGGCCGCGTGGCGGGCGCAGGAGAGGTCTGTGGAGCGCAGGCATCCGGAAACCGGAGTGAGACCCTCACGCACCGACCAAAGCGTGACCTGATGCC
>CAMCKZ010000051.1 GCA_945875545.1 Polyangium aurulentum
GAGGCCGCTTGCGGATCTTTGGCGAAAAACAGGGTTTCGATGGCCACGGCATCGGGCTGGTACGTGCGAATCGCCTCGTCGAGACGCTTTTCGATGATCACGAGCCGCGGCCCCAAAGGGCCCTCGAGACCCTCTTCGATGACGCCGTGATCGACGTGCCGCAGACGCGTGCCGCACCTCTCGACGACGCCCCACCCGAAGCGCCGCGTGCCCGGATCAAGACCAAGGACGCGAAAAACTTTAGGTGCAGACTGCACAGAGATCATGGGCGGAGTACACGCGTGTCAAGCGAGCGTGGCGAACGCTTCACGCCTCCGCGAGGCGCGCGAGCTCTTCGTCTGTAAGCTCAAAATCGGCGAAAACATTTTGCACATCGTCGTTGTCGTCGAGGGCTTCGGTGAGGGCGATGGCGAGTTCAGCGTCGCGCCCGGCAACGGTTTTTCGGCCCTTGGGCAAAAACATGAGCGACGAGCTTTTTGAGGGAATTTTCTGCCCTTCAAGCTTGTCAACGACGGCCATAAGCTGGTCGGGTGCGGTCGTAACGATCCACTCGTCGCCCGCATCGGTGTAATCTTCGGCTCCCCCACCGATGGCCTTGTCCATGATCTCGTCTTCCGACAACGCGGTCTTGTCGATGGCGATGACACCCTTGCGATCGAAGGCCCAGTTGGCCGTTCCCGAGGAGCCGAGAACGCCCCCGTGCTTGTCGAACACCTTGCGCAAATCGGAGACCGTGCGGTTGCGGTTGTCGGTCATCGCCTCCACCAAAAAGAGCGTACCGCCGGGGCCCGTGCCCTCGTAAACGACCTCGTCGTAGTTCGCGCCCTCCATGTCGCCCGAGCCGCGAAGAACCGCCCGCTTGATCGTATCTGCTGGCATTTGGCTGGCTTTGGCGTCAGCGATGGCCTTGCGAAGCCTCGGGTTGTGGTTCGGGTCGCCGCCGCCGCCCACGCGCGTGGCCACGGTAAGTTCTTTGATGACCTTCGTGAAAAGCTTGCCGCGCTTGGCGTCGGTGGCGCCCTTCTTGTGCTTGATTGTCGCCCACTTCGAATGGCCACTCATGCTTTTTCCTCGTGGCGCCAGGACTCACGGCGCGATGGTCCGCTGTTACTCCGATGCGCCATTTGCATCAAGCTTGGGGCCGCGTGAGCCTTGGATTTCCATGCGCCGCCGTGGTAACGACGCGAGGCTCGATGACGGCGTGATGCCCAGGCGATTTCCTCGCCAAAATGACGCATGACGCCATGCACCAAAAAAAGGGATCCCTTGCGATGAGCGCATTTCCGAAGCCAATTTCCGGTCAGCCAATCAGCATGAGCGCCGAAGGGAACATTCAGGTTCCCGACGAGCCGATTATTCCGTTCATCGAAGGCGACGGCACGGGCCGCGACATCTGGCGGGCATCGGTTCGCGTGCTTGACGCGGCGGTCGAGCGCGCGTACGGCGGAAAAAAGAAGCTTGCGTGGTACGAGGTTTTTGCGGGCGAGAAGGCCTTCAAAGCGTTTGGCACGTGGCTTCCCGACGAAACCGTCGAGGCGTTTCGCCAGTACCTCGTCGGCATCAAAGGCCCGCTCACAACGCCCATCGGCGGCGGCATTCGGTCCCTCAACGTGGCCTTGCGCCAAATGTTGGACTTGTACGTGTGTTTGCGTCCCGTGAGCTGGTTTGCAGGGGTTCCGAGCCCGGTGAAGCGCCCACAAGATGTCGACATGGTCATTTTTCGCGAGAATACCGAAGACATTTACGCGGGTCTGGAGTTCGAGGCGGGCAGCGAGGCCCAGCGTGGGCTGCTCGGTTGGCTCGAAGCCAATCACCCGAAAGAGTTTAAGAAAATTCGCTTTCCGGGCACGAGCGGCATCGGCCTGAAGCCCGTGTCCGCTGAGGGTTCCGAGCGGCTCGTTCGCGCGGCGATTCGTTACGCCCTCCAAGAAAAGCGTCGCAACGTGACCTTCGTCCACAAGGGCAACATCATGAAATACACGGAAGGTGCATTCATGAAGTGGGGCTACGCGCTTGCGGAGAGAGAGTTCGGAGATGCAGTCTACACGTGGTCCCAGTGGGAGCGCACGAAGGCCGCGCAAGGCGAAGAGGCTGCCAACGCCGAACAGACGGCAGCGCTTGCAGCAGGGAAATTGCTGATCAAAGATGCCATCGCCGATATCACGCTGCAACAAATTCTCACGCGTCCTAAAGAGTTCGACGTCATCGCGACGCTTAATCTCAACGGCGATTATTTGTCAGATGCCCTCGCGGCGCAGGTTGGCGGCATCGGCATCGCGCCGGGCGGCAACATCAATTACGTCACGGGCCACGCGATTTTTGAGGCCACCCACGGCACCGCACCGAAGTACGCCGACCTCGACAAAGTGAACCCGGGCAGCGTCATCCTCTCCGGCGAAATGATGCTCCGCCACCTCGGGTGGACGGAGGCGGCGAACCTCGTTCTCCGCGGTGTTAACGGCGCCATCGACGCGAAGCGCGTCACGTACGATTTCGCGCGCCTCATGGAGGGTGCCACCGAGATCAAGTGCAGCGAGTTCGCAGACGCAATCATCGCCCAGATGAACGCGTCGTAGGGCGCGCATTCACGTAGTACTACGGTCATTCGCTGTATTGCCTACGTATTCGTGGTGAATGACCGTGCCCAGTGCCCGTGTGGGCTCGGGCGTTCACCACGCGTAACGGTTTTGGCGAGTATATTTGCTCGCTTCTCAGCGTTAACTTGACCCCGGGCCGCTCGTGCGACAAGCCTTGGGGCATGAAGTTCGAACGCCTCACGTCGCTGCCGTCCGCCGAAGTTCTTGAACGCCTCAAGGCCCTCACCGATTACTGGAACAAGAAGTACGGAATTGCGGGCACGTGGAGCGGAAACACGCTGCGCCTGAAAGGCAAGATGATGGGCGTGTCGTTCGACGGAACGGTGGCCGTGGGCGAGGGCCGTCTCGACGCCAACGTGGATGCAGGTTTCCTCGCTGAAAAACTGGGCGGCAAGAAATACGTCGAGGGAAAACTCGATGCCTACCTCGATCCGGCGCGAACGCTCGAAGCCCTGCGCGCGCGGATTCCCGCATGACGAATGATGCCGCCGCGGACCCGGCCGAAGCCTTGAGGCGCGGCTCCGTGTTGTTCATGGGCCTCGAGCTCGCGGTGGGCCCCGGCGCCCTCGTGCCTCGCCCGGAAACCGAACTGCTCGCCCGCACCGCCATCGCGATGCTGCAGGCGCGCGGCGGAGAGCCCCTGGTGGTCGACATGGGCTGCGGCAGCGGCAATTTGGCCTGCGCCCTCGGTATGGCCCTTGGCGCCGCGCAGCTTTACGCGGCGGATATTTCAACCGCCGCCGCGCGCATCACGGCGATCAATGCGGCGACGCTCGGATTGACCGCGCGCCTTCACGTCTTCGTCGGCGACCTCTTCGGCGCCCTGCCCCAAGCGCTCCGGGGCAGGACCGATGCCGTCGTCGCGAATCCCCCGTATATTTCCACGGGAAAACTCGATGGTGAGCGCGCGTCTCTCCTCGAAAACGAGCCTCGTGAAGCCTTCGACGCGGGCCCCTATGGCCTTCTGCTCCACCAGCGTATCGCCGCCGAGGCCCCGGATTATTTGAGCCCCGGAGGCATGCTCGCCTGCGAATTTGGCGTCGGTCAAGAACGCCAAATGCGCCTCATCGTCGACCGTACGCGGGCCTACAACGACCTCACGTTCTACGCCAACACTGAGGGCGTGTTACGCTGTTTTACGGCTACACGACGCTGACATACTGCAACTATCTTTGGCCCCCGTTTTTCGCTTGGGGCCGCCGTCCCATTCCCGGCTACAACGGACGCCATGACCTCTACCCGCGACACGGTGCACGCGTTTCTCGTGAAGAATTTTTACGTCGGTGCAGACGGCCTTAGCGACGGAGAATCGCTCTTGGACCGGGGCATCGTGGACTCCACAGGCATCCTTGAAGTGGTGTCTTTTCTCGAAGAAACCTTCAATATCCGCATCGATGACTCGGAGCTTGTGCCGGTCAATCTCGACTCGGTCAACGGCATCGTGGTCTTCGTCGAGAACAAGAAAAGCCACTCCTAGGGCTATGGGCTACTGCGCTCGGCCCTTCGACGTTTCCCGCGACCGCGAAGCGCTGCTCGGTCTGTGGCGAGACAACCTCTCGGACCGAAGCCTCGCGTCCCAGCTTGAGGCTCGGTTCGCATGGCTCTACGAGGCGAACAAAGTACATGCACTACGCACGTATCTGGTCGTCCACGAAGAGAGCGACGCGGTCGTCGGATGTTCGTCTCTCGTTCCCCATTCGGTCTCCGTCGATGGGCACATGATGGCAGCGGCCATCGGCGTTGACCTGGCAATTACCCGGGAACATCGCGTTGCGGGCCCGGCGGTCGTCCTCCAACGCGCGGTCGTAAACGCCGTGGCGAATGGCGAACTCGGTGCCGCGGCCTTTTGCTTTTCGTACCCAAACGACGGCGCGCTGCCCATCGTAAAGCGTGTAGGATACAAGGGTATTGCCCTGACCTCCCATGCGGTCAAACCTGTGCGCACAGGCTATAAACTTGAGGCCAAGATTCCGGCCCAGTGGCTTCGCGCCCCCGTGGCCTTTGCGGGGGATCTCGCGCTCCGCGCTCTCGACATCGGGCGGCTGCTTCGAAGTCCGCGCCTCCATCGGGCCTCGGTCGTTAGCCGTGCCGACGGGCGCTTCGATGCCCTTTACGAGAGCGTTCGTCAGCATATTCCCGTGCTTGGCGACCGGCGCGCCGCATTCTTAAACTGGCGGTACGCCGACTGCCCGACGCGCGAACACACGTTTTTTGCCATCACCGACAGGTCCGAGGGCGCGCTGCTGGCATATGCAGTCTACACGCAAACCTGTCGCACCGCGATTCTCGTGGACGCCCTCGCGCTCGATGATCGCGCCCACACAGCTCTCTTCGTGCAGCTCGCGGGGCACCTGCGCGCTCTCTCGTTCAACTCGATCTACGCGTCGTTTCTGGCGTCGCCCTCGTTCACGAAAACCCTCGAGGCCGGCGGCTTTCTTCTTCGCGGCGCCGACCGCACGCTCGCTGTGTACACGCCCAAAGCTGCCTCGCCCGCGACGCGAAAACACCTCGAAACCCCTGAATCCTGGCGCATTTTCGACGGCGAGCTCGACCTGTAACGCTGCCCCAAGAACGGCGAAGTGGCGCGATGCATCGGCGCTTGCCTCTTGCGCCGCGGGGCCAATTCCTGGAGATTCGAACGCATGCAACACCCTGCCGCGCGTCGATTTTCCTGGCTTCGGGCTCTTGGCAAAGGCGCCGCTTTCGTCACGACTTTCGCAGCGGCAAGCACCGTGTCGTGCGCGAGCAACAAAGACGCAGGCGACGCCATCGTCACCATCGACACGGGCACCTTTGAGGTGAAGACCGGCGACAACTTCGAGTGCTTCTACTCGAGCACCATCGCCGACAAAGATTGGAACGTGGCCCGGGCCGTCGCCACCCAAGACGCGGGCGGCCATCACGTCACCATTTACTGGACGGACCAAGTCGTCGCACCCACCCACCACACGTGCACCGACGACGAAATGCTCACGTGGCACATGGTTGCCGGTGCCGGCGGCGAGGCCGGCGAGAGCGTCGAGGGCCTCGTGCGGTTGCCCGAAGGCTATGTTTCCAAGGTCCCAAAGGGCGCACAAATCGTAGTGCAAGCGCACTACATCAGCGGGACGGCCGCGCGACGTTACGTCCGCGACCTGGCGAAACTTTACCTTGTGCCCGACTCCAGAGTTACTGCATTTGCTAACATTTATGCGATAAATGACGGCTCATTCAGTGTTCCGCCCCGCGCGGGAGCATACCACACAACAACGTGCCGCACCGAGCGCGACCTGTCGATTCTCATCCTCCTCGGCCACATGCACGAGTACGGAAAACATTACCACCTCGACAGCATAGACGAGAACGATAAGGTAATAGAGACTCTCTATGATACAGACTGGAAGCCGTATTACGTAAGTCATCCCCCAACGCTACGTTACGAAGCCGCCGACCCGCTAAAAATTGCCAAGGGCACCAGGCTTCGTCAGACGTGCAGCTGGCAGAATGATTCCGCGGCAACCCTGCGATTTCCCGGCGAAATGTGTACGGGGGTCATGTACTACTTTCCCGATGTTGGCGGCGGCCAGCTCGATTGCCCCGCCGACGGCCCGCCGGGCGCCGCCGATGGCGGAACCCCCGCGGAGGGCGGCGTCAACTGCGTGGCCAAGGGCGACCCGGGCAACGAACTCGGGATTGGCGCGTACTGCGACGGAACGACGAGCTGCCGGCGCCGCACGGGCGGCCCACTGCTCATCTGCACGGGCCAAGCGGGCCAGAGCTTTTGCACGACGATTTGCACCACGGACACCGAATGCGGGACGGGCGCGTTTTGCATGCACGACCCACGCGGAAGCGGGTGTGTTCCGGCGGCGTGCGGCGGCGAGCCCGGCGGCGGCGTGGACGGCGGCACCGACGGCGGCTCTTAACCCCTGCGAATTGCCAGGCGCAGCGAAGCCTCGCCCCGCAACGAAGCCTTGCGTCTCAGCGAGCGTTGCACGGCAGCGATCCTTGCGCGGCAGCGAAGCCCCGCAACGAAGCCTTGCGCCTCAGCGAAACTTGGGGTGCGGAAAGTGCACCTTGTGGTCGCATGAATCGCTGGCGACCGACTCGAGAAACTCGATGTAACCGACCTTCGTGAAGGGGCCGGCCTTCGCCTCCGAGACCAGCACGTCGAAATCGAGCGCACCGCCGTAGAGGTTCACGTTGAGTTCGTCGCGAAAATCGGCAATGCCGTTGCGCCTCATGAGCGGTGAGCCGATGACCTTCAGGTACTTCGGCGACACGGCTCTTTGCAGCGGGCGCAGCCCCATTTCTGCCACGGGATAGAGCTGACGAATGCCCGGGTTCTTGTCGGCCGCGGTGAATGCAGCCTGCGCCGCCGCGGCAATCGGCGCGATAAAGATCGAACTGGCGCGAATGCTCAACGCAGGCTCGTTGGTCATGGGCGCGTCGAGGTAGCTCCTCGTCAGGGTGCCGCCAAGGTCGTCGATGACGAAAAAGTTGGCGGGCTTGAGGGGGAAAAAATGGTTCGGGTTGTCCGTCGGGTAGAGCTTCACCGCGAGACCAAAACCCCTGTAATTTCCAGCGGTTGTCTCGCTAAGGGCGCTCGACGCCCGGGCAATGAGTACCGCCTGTTTGCCCTGCTCGAAGTAGCCTGTATACGGGCTAGATTCGGTCATGTTCCAGGTACCCCGAAAACAGATACCATTCGGATGCACGAGCTTGTTGAAACGCGGGAGCAAATCGCTGCCGTCGGCGATGGTTCGCTTGGCCGATTGCGCCAGCAGATTTGTGCCCCATGAGAAAAACTTGGTAACCGACACGGTCTCTTGAGGCAGGCGCCGGTAAGGGTTCGAGCGAATCTCGGTCCACACGTCTTTGAGCTTCGAGCCCGAATAGATGGGCGCGGCCTGGGCTTGGAGCATGCCCCAAGATCCCAAAAGCCCGACGACCCCAACCGCTGCAACTGTTTTTGCCTTTGAGAATTTCATGGTGGACCCGTCTCGGTGAACAGAAAGAACTTACGTTGTAAGGAATTGCCGCGGCCTAACACGCCACCGCCGTGTTGCAAGCGAGGAATTGACGCGTCGCGGCGAATTCGCGCAGAGCTCAGGTAGTTTCCTCGGGTTCCTGGCGTTCGTGCGGTGTCGCGTCGCGTCGTTTTCCGCGGCCGCACCACGTTGCGGCGTTTGTGTGGCCGAAAAGATGGCCCATGGGCCCGCCTGCGCCGACACTGCGGAAAGTGGTTTCGTCCGTCTCGAAACCCGCGTCCCGGAGTAGCCAACATGCGCCCAACGAGTTTCGCCATTGCGAGCACCGCCCTTTTCACGATGATTGCAGGATGCACGGAGTCTCCCACGAAGGCCCCGTCGAACACCGCAACGATCGCCGAAACCTCGGCGGTAAAAGTGATCGCCCCCAAGACCACCATGGCGTCGGTTCCCATGGTTTCGTTCCCCGCAACGGCGGCGATCGATGCGGAGCCGATTCAAGAAGGCGCGCTCCAAATCTCCGGCGAGCTCGCCGATGTGTGCAATCTGCATGCATCTCCGTCGAAGCAACATTTTGCTACGAACGAAGACACGCTGCAGCCCGCCGAGCGCGACATGCTCGCCCAGTTGGCAAAGTGCCTATCCGAGGGAACCCTGATGAATCGCGGGCTTGAGCTCGTGGGCCGCACCGATCCGCGCGGCGAACCCGAGTACAACATGGCGCTCGGCGAGCATCGCGCATCGCGCGTCGCGGGCTACTTGGAAGGCGCGGGCGTGGGCCGAAAACGCATCAGGCTGACGACGCGTGGCGAACTTGATTCGCAGGGCAAAGACGAAAGCGGCTGGCAAGAGGACCGCCGCGTGGACATCGCGCTGGCACCCAGCAAATAGCCTAAGCCGCGGGCCGACCCGCACGCTTTTCTTGTCGCGCGGAAGCGGGCCTGACGACGATCAATCGCCGTCGCCGTTTCCGCTTTTTTTTCGCGACGCTTTGCGCTCGCCCGCCTCTTTCTTGTCCGTCAGCCGTCTCTGCACCGCACCGCGGCCCGGGCGCGTTGGGCGGCGCTTGATGGGACGCACGATGGCAGCGCGGACGACGAAGCGTATTTTTTCGAAAGCGTCGTCGAGGTTCTGCGCCTGATCCCGCGTTTTTTGGCTGATAAACTGCAAGAAACCATTCGCGTCGATGCGGCTTTTGCACGCGAGCAAAAGACGTTCGCAAGCCTCGGGATGGAGGCCCACAATTTTGGATACGTCGAGGCGCACATCGACCTTCGACGAAACCTTGTTGACGTTTTGACCGCCGGGCCCGGACGAACGCGAGACGCTCACGGTCACGGCCTCGATGGGCACGCGCACGAATTCGCTGACCTCAATGGGCCTCATCATGGGCGGCGCGCCCCTGGGCAAAGGCCCTCATACGACGTCATACGATGATTGTACTCGGTCATACGAGGTTATACGCGACCACGCCCAGACCCCTACGCGCTCAATACGGCAAGTGCGGCGGCGACCGGGGCCTCGACCTGGCCCAGTTTGCGCGCTGCGGGGCCGAGTTTGCCCGGCTGCGGGATCGCCGAATGGAGGCGGGCCCCCATGGCAATCGTCTCACAAAGTTCGTCGTAGGGAAGACCCGCTGCCTCGGCGATCTTCGGGAGCAGTGACGTCGAGGTCATGCCTGGAAGCGTATTTACCTCGAGCACGTATTCATTTTCGCCCTCGGTCACGAGAACATCGACGCGGCAAGCGCCCGTGCACTCGAGGGCCTCGGCGGCACGCTCGGCGATGGTCATGACATTTTGGAGGCGCGTTGGGGCGACCCGTGGAGGCAAAATATATTCGGTCGCACCTGCCGTATACTTCGAGTGGTAATCGTATAGTCCGCTCTTGGGTGCAATCTCGATGCACCCGAGAACACGGCCGTCCAATATGGCCACGGCCACCTCTTTTGCTGAGATAAATCGCTCGACAAGCACGTGGGTGTCGATAGCCAGAGCCGCGTCGACGCCCGCCACGAGTTCGGCCATGGTGTTGGCCTTGGCGAGACCGACGGACGAGCCCTCACTGCGAGGCTTGACGATGACGGGAAAACCGAACGTGCCATGAAGCGCCTCAAGGCCGCTGCGCGTTCGGTGACTCACGGAATAGTAAGGCGGCGTGGGCACGTTATGAAGGCGGAAAAGCTCCTTCGCCTTGACTTTGTCCATGGCCAGCGCTGACGACAGCACGCTCGAACCCGTGTACGGAATGCCGGCCAATTCCAGGTAACCCTGCACGCAGCCGTCTTCGCCGCCGCGCCCATGAAGCGCCAACACAATGCGGTCGACGCGCGCCTCGCGAAGCAGTTCGTCGAGGGACCTGCCATCGTTGCCCCAGTCGATGCTCACCGCGTCGTGCCCGCGCCGCACGAGGGCCGCAAGAACATTGGTACCGGTCTTGAGCGAAATCTCTCGCTCTGCGCTTACGCCGCCCATCAACACGCCGATTCGTCCAAGCTTCATGGTCACCACCCGCTCCTTGTGTCTCTTTTTTGCCAGCACCCGATGTTGCACCCGTGCGGCACCAGCTTTTTCGCACATGGCGCGCTCGGGCACAAATTCCCGCGGCCGATTTGTCGCTTTTTTTCTTGCGTCGCGTCGATTTATGCGCCTCAGACTTCGGCTTCGACCTCGACCAGCACGACCGTGATGTTGTCTTTGCCGCCCCTGTTATTCGCGAGATCGATAAGCCGCGCGGCCGCTTCTGCGATGCCCAACGCCACAATGGGTTCGATGTCGCCGTCTCGCAAATAGCCGTGCAAGCCATCGCTGCACACGAGCATGCGATCGCCGGCGTAGAGGGGAACAACCCGCACATCGACCTCGACGTATTCGTGGTTGCCAACCGATCGCGTGATGACGTTTCGCTTTGGCGACAGGGCGGCTTCAGCCTCGGTGATCATGCCCGCGCGCACCTGCCAGTTGACGTAAGTGTGGTCTTCCGTGAGCTGGTGGGCCTCGCCGTGGCGCACGAGGTAGATGCGGCTGTCGCCGACTTGCCCCGTGACCGCGAAGCCGTCGTGCAGCAAAAGTGCGCTCATCGTGGTGCCCATGCCGCTCTTGGTCGCGTCGAGTTGGGCCATGGAATGCACCATGTACGTTGCCGCTTGCACCGCACTCTCCATCAACCGGCTCACCGCATGCACGGCCGCGGGATCGCGCCCATCGCCGAGGGGCGGCAGCGAACCCACACCGCGTTTTACCATGCCAAAAATGGTGTCGACGGCCTCATGACTTGCCACCTCGCCCGCCGCGTGCCCGCCCATTCCGTCGGCGACCAAGTAGAGAAAAATGTCGTCGTTGTTGAGAAACGCGTCTTCATTGTGCGGACGTTTCTTGCCCACATGCGTGAGGCCGACGCTGCGGTAACGGAGCTGATTTCCTTGAGAAGTCATCGGTGCGCCCAAACGATAGCAAAGGACGCCGCTTACCGACGCATATGTTTGGACTGGCGTTTCACCGCCCCGCTTCGTTCGGCGATCTTTCGCGCCTCGCGCTCCAGTATCGGGTGCACATGGCGTTGCCCCGCGAACATTCCCATCAGAAACGGATTCGTCTCCGCAAGGGCGTTCAACGCATGTTGCGCCCCGCGCACGTCGTCGCGGTACACGCAAACATGCGCCCGCGCCCGTAGCAATTGCACCCGCAACTCTTTGTATTCTGCATCTTCTGGATCAAAGAGCGAGAGCTGGTCCGACGCCTTTTGCGCCTGCCCCGTGCGCGCCCAAGCCTCGGCGGCGACGGCCACGAGCATGGCGCGGGTTTTGGTGTCTTGCTGTTTACCGAAGTCGAAAGCATCGACGAGCGCCCGCGCGTCTTTGACCTCGCCCCGCGAAAGGTGAATGGTCGCGCGCATGGCCCGAACTTGATCGGCGATGGGCACCATCTGCCGCGAAAGGTCGACGCCGGACAACGTCGCGAGAGCGTTATCTACTTGATTTAGTTGGAGTTCTAGCTGCGCTTTGGCCATAGCAGCCTGCGCATCGCCGGTGCCAAACTGCGACTGAATTTGCCGAATCGCCGCCTCTTTATCGGCCCCGGCAACGCCTGCATTCTGCAAGATCGCGCCGAGCGCCTTCGTGCGCGCCATGTAGCGATTGAACCAAAGCAGCCCGCCCACCGCTGCTGCCGTGAGGACGCCCGCTACGGCCTTTGGAATCCAGCCGGGGATGACGAGGGCCACCACCCAAACAATCGCTGCCACGCCGCCCACGCGAAGCAGAATGGCCTTCCAATCGGGGCCCACCGATGTGCCCTTGGCGCCCTGGTCCCCCGGGCCTGCCGCGGTCGGTGCCGCGCCTGCTGCGGTCGGTGCCGCGCCTGCAGCGACGCCCTTTTTTGCCTTTTTGGATACCATGGCGAGCCTCCTAGCAGAGTGCTGGGAAACGCGAAGCCCCACCGCCCGATTCGTCATTCCCGCGAAGGCGGGAACCCAGCAGATTCGCGGGGTATTCGGTGTGAAGCGAGGAGGCTCTCCGTCTCCTCATTCGCGAAGCAGCTAGACCCTCGGGCCATGTTACGCGGCACTCTTTAGGAAATACGCCCGGCGGTGGGGGGCGACGTCAGGAGCGATTCGCCTGCAAATGCCGGGTCTTCGCGATGCACGACATAACGAAAGTGCAAAAAAAGGCTTTGAACAATCGACATCACGGGAACGGCGAAAAGGGCGCCCGCCACCCCGAAATGATGCTCGCCGACCAACAGCGAAAAAATAACCAAGACCGGGTGAAGCTTTGCCGCATCGCCCATGATCTTTGGATTGAGAAAGTTGGCCTCGATTTGGTGAATGCCCAAAATCCACCCGAGAACGAAGACCGCCGAGCCGAGCGATTGCGTGAGCGCCACAATCACCGCGGGCACCGAACTCAGAATGGCCCCAAAAATCGGCACCAGCGAAAACATCGTTGCGAGGATGGCGAGCACTGGCCAGTACTTCAACTTCACGGCGGCAAAACCGATGGCCGTAAGGGCACCGTTCACAAGGCAGATGAGGAGCTGCCCACGAATAACGCCCGCGAGGCCTCGGTCGATGCGGCCCATTAGCGACGTCAAATCGCCGCGGCTGCGCGGATGGACCAAGACGCGAAAACTCTCGAAAAGACGCTCGCGCGTGATGATGAGATACGCCGCCAACATCAGGGTGATCCCCGTCGTGAAGACCAACCGACTGACCCCCGACACAATCGCGCGACCCATCGACACCACCTCCATGGCGTTGCTCTCGAGCCAGCGCCGCGACTCTTCTCCGAGGTGTTCGAGGTCGAAGGGTGAAGCCACTTTCGGGGGCGCCACGACAAAACCGCTGTGCGTTTTGGTCAGCTCAATTCCCCGCCCCACATCAACCGTGTAACTGCCGTCGGGCTGCGGGCGAACCGTCAGCGCGGGGCCATCATCGGCACGTTTTACCGATGGTGCCGCGCCCAACAACTGCTGCATTCTTGGCGCTGCTTCGTCTCGCACGGTCTTCACGAGGGCCGGAAGATCGCGCCGCAAATTCGCAACCTCCATGCTCAGTCGCGGGATCGTCAAGGCCCCCGCCGTGTAGAGGAATACGAACAAAATCGCATACGTTGCACATACAGCCCCACCACGCGATATGCGTAGCCGGCCCTCTATCCACGTCACGACGGGCGTCAGCACATACGCAATCAACAGCGCCAGCACGAACGGGAGCAGGATGGCGTGGGCGATAAAAATCGCGGCCACAAACGCGAGCCCCGAGACCCAGAGAAAAATTTGCCGCCCAGTCACAATGGCGGAAGTTAGCAGAAAGACTCAGTAAAATACCAGTTGAACAAAAAAAAAGCCGGAACCTCGAAAGGCTCCGGCTTTTGTTTTTGCGGGGCTCGCTCGGCCCCGCGGCGGCCAATCAGCCCTCTTCAGAGCCAGGTGCCGGCACGTTGAGTGCGCCGAGCTTCTGCTTGATGAGATCTCCGATGGTGCCGGCCTTGGGCTCGTCGGGGCTTGCGCCCACGGTGGCCTTCTTCTGGCGTGACTGCTTGGCAGACTGGGCTGGGGCCGGCGCTGCTGCAACTTCTCCGACTTTCATCGAGAGAAGAATGCGGCGTTCGTGCGTGTCGATTTGGGAAACTTCCACATCGAAGACGTCTCCGGCCCTGACCGCGCGGCTCGCGCCATCGACGGTGATTTCCTTGAGATCGGTGATCGAAACGAAGCCGTCGAGGCCCGAGCGGACCCTAACGAAAACGCCCGTGTCGTTCGACGCGAAGGCGGTGACCGAGACCACTTTGCCGTGGGACAGCTCGCTGAAGATGCTGGACCATGGGTCGTCGTGGAGTTGCTTGATGCCGAGAGAGACTTTTTTGTCGTCGTGGTTGATCGACAAAACAATCGCCTCGACGTCGTCGCCCTTGTGGAAAACCTCGGAAGGAATGCCAATTTTGAGCGACCACGAGATGTCGCTTTTGTGGACCATGCCGTCGACACCCTCTTCGATTCCGACGAACACGCCGTAATCGGTGAGCGAGCGGACCTTGCCCTGAATGCGATCGCCGGGGTGGTAACGGTCGGTGAAGATCGTCCATGGATCGGGCTCAAGCTGCTTCATGCCGAGGCTGATGCGCTTGGCTTTGGAGTCGACCTCGAGAACCTGGCACTCGACCTCGGTACCCACTTCGAGAAGCTTGGACGGGTGCTTGACCTTTTTCGTCCACGACATTTCGGAGACGTGCACAAGGCCTTCGACGCCGGGCTCGAGCTCGACGAACGCGCCGTATTCGGCGATGGAGACAACCTTGCCGCCGACGCGCTTGCCGACCGGGTAGGCCTCGAGAGCGTGGAACCAGGGATCTTCCTGGAGTTGCTTGAGCCCAAGCGAAACTTTTTCGGCCTCTTGATTGTACTTAATTACCTTGACAGTGACTTCGTCGCCGACCTGGAACAATTCGTTCGGGTGGTTGACGCGGCCCCACGACATGTCGGTGATGTGCAAGAGGCCATCGATGCCTCCGAGGTCGACGAACGCGCCGTAGTCGGTGATGTTCTTGATGACGCCCTTGACGACTTTGCCCTCTTCGAGAACTTCGAGGGTGCGCGACTTGGCCTCGTCGCGTTCGCGCTCGAGGAGTGCGCGGCGGGAAAGCACAATGTTTCCGCGCTTCTTGTTGAACTTGATGATCTTGAAGGGGAAGTTCTGCCCGATCAGTTTATCGAGATTGCGCACGGGGCGGAGATCGACCTGGCTGCCGGGAAGAAATGCCTTGACACCGCCGCGAATGGTGACCGAAAGGCCGCCCTTGACGCGCTGGCTGATGATGCCCTCGATGATTTCGTCGCGCTCGCAGGCCAGGGAAATTTCGTCCCAAACCTTCATTTTGTCGGCCTTCTCCTTCGAGAGGAGAACGAGGCCGTCGTCGTTTTCGCGGCTGTCGACGTACACATCGACGATATCGCCCACGGCGACGTTGGAGTGACCCTGCGCGTCTGCGAATTCGCTGACGGGAATCAAGCCTTCGCTCTTGCCACCAATATCGACGACCACGTGGTCGCGGCGGAGCGCAACGATGGTGCCTTTGACAATTTCGCCCTCGTTGCCGAAGTCGCCGCCGGAAATGCTGGCTTCGAACAGTGCGGCGAAGGAGTCCATGCTGTCGTCGCCGGTGTCGGTACCCGCGGCGAGGGATTCTGGGTTGCTCATGTGTTGTTGATGCTGCTTTTGCGATCGCGAAAGCGATCAGCGAGACGAACGGCCGAACGGGATTGCGGGACTCCCGACGGAGTAGAAAATCAGTTGCAAGCCTTGGTGCTCGCTTCGTGACCGCGCGTGCGGCTCATAGTCGACGGACGCGTAAGCGTCAAAGCGTTCCCGTGGCATTTCCGGAAATAGCACGGGCGATAGCCTCGGCGTTCTCGGCGCATCGCTTCGGCGGTCAGGCAAGCTCGCAAACCTGATCCATGTTGGCGTCGAAGAGGCACGCATCAACGGCGGCGCAAAACTGCTCCAAATGCAGGTCGTTCGCGTCGAATCCGAATGGGTCCTCGATGGAAACCCCGAGTTCTTCGATGCCAAAGAGCACGAAGGTCACGATGAGCGTCGCCGGCACCGTCGCCCAGCCTAGCTCGGTGGAAAGCGCCAAGGGCAAAGTCGCGGCGTACAGAATCAGCGAGCGCCGCAAGTGGACCGTGTATGCGAACGGTATAGGTGTAGCGCGTATGCGATCGCACCCGCCGGCTGCGTGTACGAGGTCCCGCAGGCCATCTTGAAAGGCGAGGGTCATTTGGCCTTGCATCTCGCCCGTGCGCACGTGGCGGTCGAGGAGCGCGGACGCGTGGGCCAGCGCGGCCGACGGGGGATGAGCGGCCTCGGCGAAGGCCTCGCGAAGCGCCGGGGACAAGCGCTCGGCGTGGGGCCCAAGATCGCGGTTCAAGCGCAGGCGGTGCATGGTGGCGTGGGCGAAAATACTGATGCAAGTGCGGTACGTCACGCGCGAGGCCTTGGGCAGAAGAGACGCGACGAGGCGTGACTGGTTACGACCCTCATTGATGATCACGCCCCAGAGACGCCGGCCCTCCCAAAAACGGTCGTAAGAAGTGTTCGTGCGAAAAACGAGAAGCAGGCCGAATGCGACGCCGATGAGCGCGTGCGCGAGCGGTGAAATCGCCCCGATGTACCCGAGAACAATCAGCTTGTGGCTCACGAGTGCCCACCCTGCCGCCAGCATTGCCCGCCGCAAAATCGGCAACGTCATCGTGTGGTGCAAATCAAAAAGGCCGCGGCGCCAACGCGACGGATCGTAGGAACTTTTCACCCCTGCACGCTTAGCAAAACCGCGCCGCGAAGACGTGGTTTGCGCGAACTTTCACGACCGTGCGCGCAAAAAAAAGGCCCGAGCGTGAGCCCGAACCTTTCTTGCATTCTGCATGTATTGGCGTCGTGGTGGTTGCAACGAGGCCAACGGGAGATGCGCTAAAAGCGGTACTTACCCTTGTCGATTTCGCCCTTGAGCTTCTTGGTAACCCTGACGTATTCGTCCGTTCCTGGGAGCAGGACGTACACGGGTTCGCCAATGGCGTCGGGGTCGAAGCCCTCTTTTTTCAGTTCCACTTTTCGGTGCTTGAAGGTTCCGGTTACTTCCAGTTCGCTCTTCAGGCGAAGAAAGACTGGCACGCCGTAGGTGGGCAGATTGGGCTTCAAATGCTTGGCGAAAGCCTTGCCATCGAAGGTATCAAGGTTGCCCTTGAAGACCACGGCGCCCATGCCCGCGCGGCCGTCGGTGCCGGGGATTTCGACCCCGTAGACGGTGGCTTCTGCGACGGCGTCGATCTTGTTGATGACCTCTTCGACCTCCGTCGTGGAGATGTTTTCGCCCTTCCAGCGGAACGTATCGCCGAGACGATCGACGAACTGCGCGTGCCGGAAGCCCATGTTTTTCATGAGGTCGCCGGAGTTGAACCACGTGTCGCCGTCTTCGAAGCTGTTGCGGAACAGTTTCTTCTCGTTGGCCTCTTTGTTCGTGTAGCCGTCGAAGGGGGTTTTTTCCGTGATTTTGGCCACGAGAAGCCCGGTTTCGCCGACCTCAACGTTGATCATGCGGTTGTTTTCGTCGCGCACCGGTTCGTCGCGTTCCACGTCGTATTTCACGATGGCGTACGGAAGTGGGCACAGACCGACGGTGCAGTCGACGTTCAGCAAGTTGATGAACGCCACGTTGCACTCGCTGGCGCCGTAGAATTCGTAAACCTCTTCGATGTCGAAGCGCTCTTTGAACGCCTTCCAGATGTCGGGGCGCATGCCGTTGCCGACGCACTTGACAATGGGGTTGTCTTTGTCGTCGGGGCGCGGAGGCTGGTTCATCAGGTAGCGGCAAAGCTCGCCGATGTAGCAAAATGCCTTCGCGTTGAACTTGCGCGTGTCGTCCCAAAAGTGGCGCGCACTGAACTTGCGACGAATCGCCAACGCGGCGCCGTTGACGCTCGCGGAGGCCCACGTGACCGTCAGGGCGTTGTTGTGGTAGAGTGGCAGCGGGACGTAAATCACCTCGCCAGCCTGAAGACTGAGGCCGCAGAGACCGAAGCCCGCGGAGGCCTTGATCCAGCGAAAGTGCGTCATGATCGACGCCTTCGGAAGGCCGGTGGTGCCCGAGGTGTAGACGTAGAAACAGGGGTCTTTGAGAAACACCGTGCCCGTCGTGGGCGGGTTCTCGCTCGAGAGAAGATCGGTCTCGGCGGCGAGATCGCGGTACCCTGCGGGGCACTCGGAACGGCCTCGATCGATGAGCCAAAAGTTCAACGACGCCGTGGTTTCAAGCTTGCCCTTGATGGCATCAAACGCCGAGAAAAGCTCCTCGCCAACAATGAAGCCCTTCGCGTTCGCGAGCTTCATGCTGTGCACAAGAGCCTCTTCGCGCTGGTTCGTGTTGATCAGCGCGGCGATGGCGCCGAGTTTGGCCAAGGCACCAACGACGACGAGGACCTCGGGCCGGTTCTCAAGAAGCACCGCGGCCACGTCGCCCTTCTTAAAACCCTCTTTGCGGAGAAGGTTCGCGTAGCGATTGACCCACATGTTGAACGTGCGGTGCGAGTAGCTCGCGTTCTCGAAAAGCACCGCCGGATGGTGGGGATACTTCTCCGCGTTGCGCTCCAAATACGTGCCGATGGAGAGCGGCTCGAACTTGTCTTTCTTTCCAAGAATTTTGAGACCAGCCACGATCGACGGCAGCTTCTTTTTGATCATCTGCGCGCGCTGTTGCACGGCGGGCAAGTCGTCGGTCGGCAACCGATCCACGAGCTCATCAAGAAGGTCTTTCACACCGGGGATATGCTCGACAAGACTGTTCAGCTGCATGTTGTACCTTTTAACTGACGCGTTGCGTAGCGCAGGATACGCCCTCTTCGCGTTGCGTCAATGAAGAATCGACACACCCGTTTTCGCAGTATTTTCAGGCAGTTATGGACTTCGTCCACAAATAAGCCTCGTGCGGCAACCGATTCGGCCAGGCGCAGAATCGGCAAAAAAAACACCCCGCGGTCCGAAGACAGCGAGGTGCTTGGAGGCTAAACTCCGAACGTTTTTCAGTAGCCGGGGGGCAGAACCACGTTGCCGAAGGGCACTTCTGGCGAGCACTTGGTCAGGTCTGGGGTGCCATCGGCCTTTTCGGTGCAGCGGCTGATGGGGCCGTTCATGTAGTCCATGTACAAGTCGTTGTGGCCCGGTGCCGCGAAAGCGCGGTCTGCACGCTCGACGCCCCAAGAGTTCTTGGTGCGAAAGAAGGTGATCGCGGCGGTGGAAGAAAGTGCCGCATCGAGAGCGGCCTTGCGGGTTTCGACGGTGCCGGCAGGGAGCGTTCCGAAGCCGGGGACCTTCGTGATCTCGTAGTCTTCGAGCATCGTCAAGTGGCCGCCTTGGTGACCTGGAACCGCGGGAATGCCGCGGAAAGCGCCGTTGCCGTCGAGGGCGTTGAAGTCGACCGTCCAGCTGACGATGACCGGCTGGCGGTCGTGGAGAGCGCGCTGAATGCGCTTCTGAAAGTCGCGGCGGGCCGTGCTGGTGCTGGGGTAGTAGGCCACGCGCCAATCGCGGATGGCGGCATCGAGCGTGGTCTTCGTGGGGAGTTTGCCGGCGCCAAGCGTGTATTGTGCAGCCACTTCTGTGGGGCGCTTGGTGATGCTGCCCGCGGTGTTCACGACGGGTTTGCCGCCGGAGATGGTGGTGAGATTCTTCGAGAAATCGCTGCCAAAAAGTGCGGTCAGCTGGGTAACGACCGTGGGGCTGAGGTTCCACGCCTTCACGAGTTCGGCCTTGACAGTGGCCCTGTTGCGGCGAGCGGTGGTGGTCTTCAGAGCGCCGGTCTTGAGCGATGCGTTGATGTACGTGAGGGCCGCCTTCTGGCGCGCGCTCATCTCGGCGGAAACCTCTTCGCCGATGAAGCTGCCTTCGCTCACCAAGCCGTATTTGCTCATCAACGTCGTGCCGTAACCGAAGCTGCCGCCCGTTGAGAGTTCGGTGCCGGTGACCTCGCCGTTGACGAGGCGGTCGTACCAGGACCAGAACGTAAGGTAGCTCTCGGAGTAATTCTGCTCGACGCCCGTGGCCGATTTGTTGAGCGACTCGGCCCAGCCCACCGCGGCGTAAAGCCAGCAGTTGCCGATGCTCTGGCGCTTGACCGCCGAGTGGTTCACGTCCGTCACGGCGTCGTCTGCGAGGCTGATGTCTTCGGCGGCGGACGGTGCCGCGTCGGCACAACCCGTGGCGAAAGCGCCGAGGACGAAGGAGGCTGAAAGAGCAAGAAGACGGGCGCGGATGCGAAGGGCCATGGGATTCTCCGGTGGAAGCGACAACCGTAAGTTGCCGTCGGGTATGCAGTCTTATTTACCTACATATATCCTACATGCCACCACTTTCTGTTGCTTGGCCTACGAATGTTCGTAAGCCATTGAAATCATTGATACAAATTTCTTGGCCCCGCCCCATCGACTGTGATGAGCGCCTCTTTTTGGTCCCCACGGCGAGGCCATTTACCCCGGTGCATCCGTCACGAAGAGGGCTGGGACCGGAGCTTTTTCGTGAGCCAGAGGCCTGAAACCACCAGAACCAGCGAGAGCCACTGGCTCGTGGACAAGACCCCGAGGGCCCCGCGTTCGTCGGCTCGCAGTCGCTCCAACGTGAAACGGAGCACCGCGTAAAGCATGCAGAATGCAACAAATGATTCGCCCTCGCGACGTTGTCGGGGGCGCACGACGAAGGCCACGATGACGGCGATCAGCCACGCGAAAGCGGCTTCGTAGAGCTGCGTTGGGTGCACGGGAAGACTCCAGGCGTGACGCGAAGAGATGAGCCCCAATTTTAGTTGCGCTATGCACGCATCGCTCCCGGGCGGAAACACGATGCCAAAGACGGACGCCGTCGGGGCGCCAAAACAGCAGCCACCGAAGAAGCACCCCAGACGGCCCACAGAAAGGCCCAGAGGCACAGCGAACGCGGCCAAATCCATGGCATAGAGCAGGCCGAGGCCGTCGCGCTTTGCCGACCAAATGCCCGCGGCGGTGGCCGCAAAAAGGCCGCCGTAAAAGGTTAGGCCGCCGTTCCAAAAACGAGCCCACGCGAAGCAATCGGTTTGGGACGGATGGCACAAGCTCGCCGCCTGATCCCACACGCCGCCCCACGCGCTCGACGTGCACGTGGCTTGGTCAAGGGGCCAATTCACGAGCTCCGGCGCCGTACACAAATGGATGTAGTCTGCAAGATGGCCGTCGAACAAAACATGGGCGACGCGCGCCCCTGCGATGCCCGCAATCACCGTCACGATGGCCAAATCGACGAAGGCGTCGGCGTTGCGCCCCTCGGCGGCGGCAGTGGCCACGAAGACCACCGCGGCCATCAGGTAGGCCAACGCGACGAAGAGAAAAAACGAGGGAATCGGCTCGCCGAAAACCCGCGCCAGAACGGGGTTCATCTGTCAGAGGAGGCGCGCGTGCGCATCAAGGGCAACCTGCAAACCATCGCTGAACGCGACGCGGCGGAGGCGATCGGCGGGGCACCAGCCTTGCGAGACAAGCTCGCTCAAGCCGTCGAGGTACTTGGCCTCGGAGCGACCCGCGGCGTCGAGGTAGGCGCGGCGCTCAAGGCCCTCGACCGCGAGCCGCAATATCGCCTTCGCTTCTTCGGCGATCGTGTGGCCCCGGAATGGCGTTCGCAAAGCATCGCGCGGCACCTCCGAGCGAAGCGCCGAAACCTCTTTGAACGTCCAGTCTTTGACCAAAGTTTCGAGGGAGGACAGCGCCTGCGAATCGTAAAGCAGCCCCACCCAAAGGGCGGGTAGCGCGTTGGCCTCGCGCGGGCCTTGCGCATCTGCGCAGCGAATTTCCAGGGTTTTCTTGAGTCGAACCTCAGGAAACAGCGTATTGATGTGCGTTGTCCAGTCGTCGACGGTGGCGCGCTCGCCTTCAAACCCGTGCTCCAAGAAAGACCGAAACGTTTGCCCGGTATTACCAAGTATACGCCCGGGCCGCTTGACGAGAAACATGGAGGCATCGAGGGCCCACTCGACGTAGTCGGCGTACGACGCGCCCTCGCGCCACACCTGCTTGACGAGACCCGAACGCGACTCGTCGACGGCCAGCCACGTGGCCAAACGCTCGCTCGCAAAGCCCGAGGCCTCGCCCTCGAGAAACGGCGCGTTCGCAAACATGGCGGCCACGATGGGACTGACTTTCAGCGAGACCGCGAGCTTTCGCATGGCGTCTTGCTCGCTCGTAAAGTCGAGATTGACCTGCACAGTGGCCGTGCGCAGCATCATGTCGAGGGCGCGAGCCCCCTGCGTGGGCAAGAACTGCCGCATGATTTTGTAGCGCGCTTTTTCAACCCATTCGAGATCCGCGTGCCTCGCCCACGGCTGAAAACCGAGGCCGTACCAAGAGATGGACCGCTCGCGCGAATACGCCTCGAGGTCCCGCATGTGGCGCTTGAAACTCTGCGCCACCGCATGCATTTCAACCTCTGCCCCGCCGCTGTGTTCGAGCTGGCATCCGGGCTCGAGGGTGATCGAATCGGTGCCGTCTTCGAGGCCTATAATGGGGCTCGTGTCGCTTTCGCGAATGGGCCTGAAGCGGCCACCGCGATTGACCTCGGCAAAAAGTTCTTCGACACTTGCCTCGCCGCGAAAACGAAACGGACGGTGGTCGGCACCGACGAGCCCGTGTTTCTCCATCTCGGGGCCGATGCGAAATTGGAGCGCGGGCTTCTCGGCACTACGAAAAAGGCCAAGGAGGTCGTCGGGCGACTGAAGGATTTGGGATTCGTAGGTAGGCATGGACAGCGCTCTGAACGCAAACCTGTAGCGTTCTTTGGCGCAGTTGCGCGCGACGAATTCGCGCACTTGGTCCGGGCCCGAGCCTCGGTTACGATGGGGCTGTGGCTTCTTCGCTTCCGCCCCTTCCGCACCTCACGTTTGACGTCGAGCTGGGCAACCAGACGCCAGCGGCCCCCTTCTTGAGCGTTCAGAGCTGCAACCTGAACTTTACCTCGGGCCCTGCAAATGGCCGCTCATTTCGCTACGATGTTCTGCGCCGACGGGCCGTCGATGCGGC
>CAMCKZ010000052.1 GCA_945875545.1 Polyangium aurulentum
ACCCAATCGGCGTCCGAAGTAAGCGCGCGACCTTTCGAACCGCTGATACTGATGACGTCAATGCCTCGCGCCCTTGCGCCCGCGACATTTGCTTTACTCGCGTATCCATCATCGACGCTTACGAGACTCGGAATGACACCGGTTCTTGCCATAACCTCGTCGATCATCGGGAGAAACTGCCGAGAATCTGCGGCATTTCCCGCAGGAAGCCCGAGCCCGACGATAAAGCCATTTCGACTCCGCGCGAGTTGGGACTTGTAGCCAACGATCGTGTCGCGCTGTCCTTTGACGATCAACGCGGCGTCTGGGTCCGATATACTTACAATGCGCTCTGTCGCGGAAATCTTCCGATTATGCCGAATTCGTCCCTCGCAATTGACGAGAACCTGCGCAAGTTTCGTCGCATCAGACATTCAACCTGAAGTTCGCACGCCAAACCAAATGTCGTGTCAGTTGTACAATTTGAAAAAACGTCGTTTCACCTGTGAATTTCTTGGCTGCAAGTGCGTCATACGTTTTATGACAGCAACAATTGCACGGGAAACTGAGATCAATCATAAGGTGGGGCGACGGGCAGCCGGAGGTGGGCGTTATTAGGACGGCATCTCCCTATTTGCAGGTGCCGCGTACGCAATCGCAACTGGCGCAGTCGCCGTCGAAGACGCAAGCGCCGCCGTTCGAGACGACGGGATGTTCTTGAAGATCACGCGTCACGCACTTGAAACCTTTGCACTCTTTGCTTGAGCATTGGCAGTCTTTGGAGCAGGATTCACCGTTGCTCCGGCTCCCCATCGCGGTTGCCGAATCTGTACCATCGACTTCAGCCTTTACCGCAGCGCACTTCGGCGACCCGTCGCCGGCGTTTGCGCGGGCGGAGAGCGGAATCGTCATGATGGCGAGGAGAGCGATGGCGGCAGTCGACCCAATAATAGACGTGAATTTCATGTGGTGGCACCCTTCAACGTTTGAACGAAACGGTTAATAAGCGAACGGCAGATAGAGGTGAAAGTATCAGACCACGATTCGAGATCGGCAAATGGGGACCCCCGGCCCTTTCTGCCTCTCGGCTGACAGATTCTTTCGGGCCCACCTCCAATGGCCGAAGGTAAAGCCCGACATCTCGAAATGAAATTGGAATATCCAAGCAAATTAAAGCACGGTAACGATACCGGCGGGGAATGGGGGCGAGTTGATGAACCTGCGCACATGAAGTACACGCACATTCCATGCCAAACCATCATGGTTGTAAAATCGCTGGAAATGTCTCGCGTGTATACAGTCGTTCTTGGTCAAATGCGCAACTGTGCGCAACATGACTGTGCAATAACGCCCAGAGGGTCCAGCTGGTTGCACACCCATCGAGGGCGTATCGGGTGCCGCCGCGTCCATGCAGACTGCAAGTGCCGACGCATGTTCACCTGACTCAGCTCTCCGCCCTCGCGTCGTTGCTGTGGAGGTTCTCGTGTGCGTGCATTGTGCAGGCAAGTTTCGCATCGTGGAGATTGCGACGGAGGCAGCGGCTCTGAAGCGGATCATCCGAGACGAGCGACGCCGGCGAGGGTAGCCCGTGAGCGAGATGGAGGCGCGAGGTCCACCGAGGGCCGCCTCGAGGCCCGCCGGGGCAGCTGATGTTCGCGTTTCGGTGAGTGAGAGCGAGTGACGCTGCGGGACTTCGCGGGAGCGAAGCGGGCGGCGGATGGGGAGAGTGCGGACTGAGTGAGGGAAAGCGGTGTTCGAGTAGAAAAAACGCTCCTTGAAACGATGCCGAGCGCGGTCTTCGCTTCGACGTTGGCCCACGATGGCCGGAAATCGACCGAATGCCGGCACGGTTAAGGCAATCGCTTGAAGACGGGTGGCGCGGATACGTGGTTTGAATGTCCTATGCGCCACATGACGCTTTGCTTTGCCGTGATTGATGTGTCGATCTTATTTCACGACCTTTCGGATAGGATCACATAGGATCATGCATGGCAGTCGCGTACGCATTCCACGACAGTTTTGCGCAGGTTCTCACCCGGCACTGCGGCTATCCGATTGAACTGATCGACCTGTTGATGCGAAAGCCCGGGTCCCGCACCGCACGAGGTCCCGTATGCCCGCATGGCGTCGAACGAAACTAGTCCCCGGGCTGTATGACGAGCCGGTGAGCGAGCACCTGCGGCGCGAGGTCATGGCCCTGGGCCCGGCCGCCCTGCTGCACCCCGCCCGCACCGACGAGTCCGAAATTCCGGGTCTTGAGGCCTGGCTCGGCGAGGCCGTGGGGCTGGCGCTGCAGTCTGTGGCCAAGCGCAAGGACCACTCTGCGGCGATGCCCGCGCTGGTGCACGACTTGATGAAGGTCTTGAAACTTCATGCGCCCGGGGCGTTTTCGCGGCCGGCCGAGCTGATCCTGACCAACCAGTGGCTGCAGGCCGTGACCGAGGGCGCCGCAAAGTCGCCGGAGCGGCCCAGGGGTTCGCTCCACGCGCCCAGCCTACTGGTCAATGCCGAAGGTGAGCACTTGCTGGACCACCTGCGCTCCGAGTTCGACAGCGCCGACCGCGTCGATCTGTTGTGCGCGTTCATCAAGCTCAGCGGTTTCGAGAAGTTTCGTCGCGAATTCGAGCGTCTGTGCAGTGCCCACGGCCGGCCGCTGCGCGTGCTGACGACGACGTACATGGGCGCGAGCGACGCGGCGGCAATCGAGCGGCTGGCGGCGCTGCCGAATTGTGAGGTCAAAGTCAGCTACGATGCGGACTCGACGCGGCTACACGCCAAGGCCTGGGTTTTCCATCGAGATAACGGCTACTCCACGGCTTATGTGGGCTCGTCGAACCTGTCGCACGCGGCGCAGACCGACGGGCTGGAGTGGAACGTGCGGGTCACGGAGCAGGGCCAGCCGGCGCTGGTGCAGCAGATGGCCGAGACCTTTGAGCAGTACTGGGCGGACCCCTATCAGTTTTCGCGGTTTACCCATGGCGACGCCGGCCACCGGCAGAAGTTGGTGCGGGCGCTGTCGGCGGATCGACGCAGCTGGGGGCAGGCAGGCTCGCTGTTCGAACTCGAGGCCAAGGACTTTCAGCAGAAAATCCTAGACGAATTGCAGGTGGCGCGGGCGCTTGGCAGGCACAAGAACCTGCTGGTGGCGGCGACGGGTACTGGCAAGACCGTGATGGCGGCGCTCGACTTCCGGCGGCTGCGCGAGGCCAAGCAGGCCGAGACGCTGCTGTTTGTGGCGCACCGCAAAGAAATCCTGCTGCAGGCCCGTGATACCTATCGCAATGCCCTGCAGCTGCGCGATTTTGGCGAACTGCTGGTCGACGGTGAGTCTCCGACCATCGGCAAGCACGTGTTTGCCTCGATTGCGTCGCTAGGCGAGGGCGGGCAGGCGGCGCAGAACGGCTTGGATCCCGCAGCTTTTGACGTGGTGGTCATCGACGAGGCCCACCATGCGCCGGCCGACACCTGGAACAGGCTGCTAAAGCGCGTCAAACCCAAGGAATTGCTGGGCCTAACAGGTACCCCCGAGCGCGCCGACGGCTTGGACCACGAGCAGCATTTTCCGCGGCCCTGGGTGGGCAACCTGCGGGTCTGGAACGCGATTCCGCACGCGCTGGTGCCCTTTCGCTACTACATGCTCAATGTGGCGGGCGTGGACCTGCGCGACGTGGCGTGGGAGGCCGGCAAGTACGCCGTACGCGAGCTGTCGGGCCGGCTGGTGGGTGCGGCCGAGATCTTTGTGCAGCGGGCGGTGCGCGCCCTAAAGGAGTACGTGGCGCGGCCCGAAGCCCTGCGGGCGATTGCCTTTTGTGTCGACAAGGCCCACGCCCACGAGGTGCAGCGGCGCTTTGACCTGCAATGTCTGCGCGCCGAGGTGCTAACGAGCGACACCGACGGGCTGGCCCGCGGTGAGGCTCGCGGGCGCCTGGACTCGGGCGAAATACAAGTGTTGTGCGTGGTCGACATTTATAACGAGGGCGTCGACGTGCCCAACGTGAACACGCTGTTTTTCTTTCGACCCACCGAGAGCGCCACGGTGTTTTTGCAGCAACTGGGTCGCGGTCTGCGGCGGGCACCGGGCAAGGCAGAACTGGTGGTCTTTGACCTAACTGGCCGGCAGCACCACAACTTTCGCTTTGACAGGAAGCTCCGCGGCGCGCTGGGGCATACGCCCAAAGAGCTTGAGAAGTTTGTGGAACGCGGCTTTGGCCGGCTGCCGACGGGCTGCTTCTTCCACTTTGACGAGCAGGCCCAGGCCGACGTGCTCGCGCAGATTCGCCGCGCGATCCCGTCGCAGTGGAAGGACATCGCCAAGCTTTTGCGCGAGCCGCGGCTGGCTGAGCTCACGCTCGACAAGTTCCTGCAGGAAACGGACGTGGAGCTGGCCGATATCTACGCGAACAAGCGATGTTGGACGCTGCTACGCCGCGAGGCCGGGCTGGCGATCCCGCTAGTCGACGAGGATGAAGGGAAGGCACTTGAAAACCTGGGCAAGCTGACGCACGTGGGCGACCCGCTGCGGCTGGGCCTGTGGGAGCGGCTGCTGGGCGGCGAGACGGCCTGGACTCCGCGGGACTTGCGGCTTGCGAACATGCTGTATGTGGTGCTCTATGGGGGCAAGCTGGCGGCGTCGGGCGAGGCGGCGCAGAGGTTTAAACGGCATGAGGTGGTGCGGGCGGACCTGGGCGAGCTGATTCCGGTTTTGCGGCGGGTCAATGGCGTATTGGCGCCTGAGCATCAGCTGGAGGCGGCGGTGCCGCTGGTTTTGCACGCGCGGTATTTGGCGGGCGAACTGGCGGCGGCGTTTGATGTGCGGACCAAAGAGGGCGAGCTGCGCGAGGCATTTTACACAGGCGTTGAGGCGGTACGCGATGGCGATCGGGAGTACGATCTGCTGCTGGTGACGCTCGAGAAGGCCGCAGGGACCAAGGAGCATTTGAAGTATCGCGACTTTCCGTTGTCGGAGAGCCGGTTTCACTGGCAGTCGAAGGCCGCGACGACGCACGACAGCAAAGAAGGACGAAGGCACCGCCTCGCGGACGAGCTTGGGGTGACCCCGTTGTTGTTGGTTCGCGAGCGCGAAAAGGACGGTGGGAGAACTGAGGCGTTTCGATATCTTGGGCCGGTGCGGGCGGCGAGTTGGTCCGGGGAGCGGCCTATGACGGTCGAATGGGAGATGCGGTTTCCGATGCCGGTGGCCTTGGTCGCTTCGGGGCGAGTCGCGGGGTAAGTTCTGACCTCACGTGCGGCTGGTCTGGGTGTCTATACTGCGAACGGCTTCAATCTGCGGGTTCGTCAGGCGTGCCCTTGGCTGAGGCAGGCTCTGAGGAGGGAGCGGAGCAGCCTCTCTGGCTGTGAGCCAACTCCTACGCTGGCGATCGAGCTTTGCTCGTTCGAGCTCGGAGCCTCCGCCGGAAGCCAAAGCGGAGTCAACTCCTTCGCTTGCTGCCGAGTCAGGCTCGTCAGAGCTCGGAGCCTGGCGGAGCCCTAGCCAGATGCGCAGGACGAAGCCGTTCGCAGTATATCGCGATTCTGCTGGTGTTTCTGGGGTGCACCCGCGCACGCCATGACGGACCCATGACGGACCTGGGCGACGCCACCCGCTAGAACAACGTGTGTGTCAACCGCCGTTCTCATCAATCTCCGATCGCGTCGCGGCTCCGCAACGCTTGAACGTACCGTGCGTCGTTGGCTTCCCGAGGCCCGCCTCGGCCTCACGCGCACGCTCGAAGAGGCGCAGCGATTTTTGAGGGAATTGCCAGTAGGTCCCGGCCCAAACTTGGTCGTAAGCGGCGGCGGAGACGGCACCGCGGTGGGCCTGCTGAACGCCATGCGCAGGCAAGGCTCGCCGTTGCCAACCCTCGGTCTCGTGCCTCTCGGCACGGGAAATGGCTGGGCGCGTGTGATGGGCTCGCCGTCGTTTCCCCGCGCAATGAAACGCCTTTCAACCCACGGCCTCGCCCCGTGGCCGACCCAGCGTTTTTCCCTCGTAGAAGTCGAGGGAACTCTATCGCCGTGGGCCGGCACGGGTTGGGACGCGGAGATCGTTGCAGACTACCAGCGTATTATGCATTCACTACCAAAGAAGTATGCAGAGTGGTTTGGGGGTGCCCCTGGCTATATGATGTCTCTTTTTGGTATGACTATTCCGCGCCTTGCTTTCGCGCGGACCACCAACGTGCGGCTCGTGAATACGGGGGCTCCGGCTTTGCTCGTCGATCCGAGCGGACGCCTGGTTTCTGTGCCGAATGGCGGCGCTGGCGCGGTGCTCTACGAGGGCCCGGTGAGCGTGTGCGGCTGCTCGACCACGACCCACGTCGGCATGGGCATGAAAGCGTTCCCGTTTGCCCACGCAGCGCCCGGGCGCATGGGTGTGCGCGTCTACGCCGAGACCACGCTCAACGCGATGCTGAGCCTCCGAAAAATTTGGCGTGGAGTACATCCACTTCCGAAAGACCATCAGTGGCTTCTCGACTCCTGCCGAATGGAGTTTGACCAGCCCGTGAATTTCGAAATCGGCGGCGACGTCGTGGGCAAACGCTCGACCGTCGATTTTCGCATGGCCCGCGAAACCGTCGAGGTTCTCGACTGGAAGCGCCTTGCCGCGCTGGCGGCCTAGTCTGCGGGCGCGTCGCTTTCTTCGCCATTCCAAGCGCGTGCGATGGGCGACTTCGCCTCCGTGACCGCCGTTGCGGCTCGATTCTGGAGGTGCCGCGTTTTTGCACCAAATTCGTTCAGCTTGCCCGCCATTCGCGGTAGCTCGACTTCATGATTCAAGCCACGACGGCTCATAGCCTGCGGCGGTGCGGTGACGGGTTCCGTTCTCGTTCGCACGGCGGGGCACCATTTGCCCGCATCGACCTTGGCGGTTTTCGCAGTCACCCGGTGACAGCATGAGCGGGGGCGGCGGCGATCCAAAAAAAGTTGTACGCGCAGCCTTGGTGGTGAATCTCACCATCGCCGTTGCCAAGTGCGCCGCGGCGGCGGCCTCCGGAAGTACGGCCACCCTCGCGGAGGCCGTTCACTCTTTCGCCGATTCGGGAAACCAGGTGCTGCTCTTTGTGGGCATCGTTTTGGGGGCCCGGCCCGAGAGCGCGCGGCACCCATTTGGCCGTTCCGCGGAGCGCTATTTTTGGCCATTTCTCGTGGCTATTTTGCTATTTTGTGTCGGCGGAGCCTTTTCGATCAGGGAGGGTGTGTTGCACTTTTTTCACCCCGTTCCGGCGACGCGCGGCGACTTCGGAACGTGGCACCAGGGGCCTCTCGCAAGCCTTCTCGTCCTCGGCGTGTCGTGCGTTTTGGAGGCCGTTTCGTGCGCGGTGGCACTCAAAGAATTCAATCGCGAGCGAGGTCGCGAACCCTTTTTTCAGGCCTTGTTTGAGGGGCGCGATCCGACGATTCCCCTCGTGCTCCTCGAAGACATTGCAGCTCTCGCGGGGCTCGGTTTGGCGTTCGTGGCCGTCCTCTTCACGGTCTTCTTTGGCGACACGCGCATTGACGCCGCGGGGTCCGTGGCCGTCGGTGCCCTGCTTGTCGTCATTGCCTGGTTTATTGCTCGCGATGTGCACGGTCTTCTCGTCGGCGAAGGCCTCACAGATGCCAATCTCGCGAAGGCTCGCGCGGCGATGGAGGGCGTGCCCGGCGTGCTCCGCGTCGTGACGATGAAGTCGCTTCACCTCGGGCCCGACGAGGCGCTTCTTGGCGCCAAAATTGCCTTCGATCCCGCATGCGATCTTGCGACGATCGAGAGCACTATCGACGTGGCCGAGGCGGCCGTTCGCGCCCAGGTGCCCGTACTTAAATACATCTACCTCGAACCCGATTCAGACGCCGACGACCCGCGCGCGCCCGACTCCCAGTGAACCCGCACGAAAGCTCTTTGCGATGACTCTCCGCACCGACTTCTTAATTCTTGGCAGCGGAATCGCTGGGCTTTCCCTCGCGCTCGACCTCGCCGTTTTCGGCGAAGTGCTCGTCGTCACCAAGCGCGCTCCCGAAGAATCCAATACCAAATACGCGCAGGGTGGCATTGCGGCGGTGCTCGCAGAAACCGACAGTTTCGCGGCCCACAAAGCCGACACGGTGACGGCTGGCGCTGGCCTTTGCCACGATGCGGTCGTCGATATTTGCGTTCGCGAAGGCCCGGCCCGCATCTCCATGCTGGAAGCCATTGGTGCGCGTTTTGACCGCGCTCACGATGGAAATAATGGGCTCGATCTTCACCTCGAAGGCGGTCACAGCGCACGGCGTGTGGCCCACGCGGGAGACATGACCGGGGCCGAGATTGAACGCGCACTCATCGAAGCCGTAGGCGCCCATAAAAATATTCAAGTTTTGGAAGATCACACCGCCATCGATCTCATTTTGCAGACGCGTTTTGGCGGCCCCGAGGCGTGCATCGGCGCCTACGTTCTTCATTCCACCAGGGGAACGATCGAAACCGTGCTCGCCGCCCACACGGTTTTGGCGACGGGCGGCGCGGGAAAAGTCTACCTTTACACGTCCAATCCCGATGTGGCGACCGGGGATGGCGTCGCTATTGCGTATAGGGCTGGTGCACGTATAGCCAATATGGAGTTTTACCAATTCCATCCGACGTGTCTGTTTCATCCGGAGGCAAAAAGTTTTCTCGTCAGCGAAGCTCTGCGAGGGGAGGGCGCGACGTTGCAACTTCCCGACGGCAGTCGCTTCATGGATCGTCACCATCCGCAGGGCGAACTCGCACCCCGCGATGTGGTCGCCCGCGCCATCGATATCGAGCTGAAACGCACCGGTGCCGACTGCGTGTTTCTCGACATCACTCATCGCCCGGCGAACGAGATCCGCGAGCGATTTCCCGGTATTTACGCGCAGTGCATGCAGTTTGGAATCGACCTCACCACAGACCGAATCCCCGTCGTGCCCGCGGCGCATTACATGTGCGGCGGCGTCTCCACAGACCTCGACGGCCGCACGACGATCCCGCGGCTCTGGGCCATCGGCGAGTGCGCGCACACGGGGCTCCACGGCGCCAATCGACTGGCCTCGAATTCGCTTCTCGAGGGCGTTGTTTTCGCCCACCGATGTGCCCAGGCTCTCGAGGGCGAACCCAGGAAAATGCCTACTCATGAGGTGCCTGCGTGGGATTCGAGCGGATCGGTGACAAGCGCCGAACAAGTCATCGTCGCGCACAGCTGGGACGAGCTGCGCCGCACCATGTGGAACTACGTTGGCATCGTGCGCTCAGACCTTCGTCTGCGTCGGGCCGCCCGCCGAATCGCCCTTTTGCAAGAGGAGATTAACGAGTATTACTGGAAGTATACGATAAGTAGAGACCTTCTGGAACTGCGGAATATTGCTACAGTGGCGCAGCTCATCGTCGAGTGCGCCCTCGCGCGAAAAGAGAGCCGCGGTCTTCACACCACGACGGACTATCCCGAATCGCATGCGCGATTTGCGCGAGACACGATTGTGCAGCGCGGCGTTCCGGCGCACTTGAGCGACAGGTCGCAGCCATGATGCCGCTTCACGAATCATCGATGCCGCCGCGCACCGCTGTCAGATTTTCGCCAAGCTCCGCTGCCGGATGGGCCCTCGTTCTCTTGGTATTGCAGGGTGTTGGAGCCGCGATTGTGAGGCCGAGTGGTTCCACGGGCCCGGTGGATTTCGTTGGGTTTTCCCTGGTTATTGCCGCGTCAACACTGGTCGTCCTCTTCGGAATGGTGCGCGTTCACGGCCCCGACTCCTCGCTGCGCGAAGTGCTCGGCCTTTCGTGTTCGCCGCTCGCACTTCCGCCCGGTGCGGAGCCCGCGATCGTGGCGGCGCATCGTGCTGCGGTGGTGGCGCTGCTCCTCGTTGTCGGCGTCGCGCTCGTCCCCGTTGACGCGGCGCTCGACGCTTTTTTCTCGTCTCGCGATCCGTCCTACGGCGAAGAACTGAGCCAGCTCACGGCCCTTCTCGACGCGCCGACGATGCGTGCAAAAGTTGCCCGCAGCCTGGGCCTCGGGGTCGTCCAGCCGTTGGCGGAGCTGACTTTCTATTTCGGCATGGTCTTCGGCGGGCTTCGGCGGCCCGGAAGCCGCGTGCTTGCCGCCGTGCTTTCCACCACGTTTTTCGTCTTGCACGCGAGCGATCTGCGCACAGCCCCGCTGCGGCTTCTCATCGCGTTGCCAATACTTGGGGCGCGGCTGGCCACGGGCGAGGTTCGTGCGGCGGTGCTGGCGGCGGTCGTTTTTAACATGGTGTCGGTAGCGAATGTGGGCCGCAGCGAATCTCTCGTGCGCGGCGGCGTCGCTCTTTGGGCGGGTGTGCTGGCCCTCGCCTTCGCGGGCATTCTTTTTTTGGTGCGCCGCGCAACGCAGTGGCGCCTCGGCGAGTTTGCCGATCGCCTCGATATGCGCGCGTAAGAATCGTCACGGACCCAGCCGACTTCAAGAAAAACAACCGGCGCGCTGCATTGATGGGGTTTTCCTTCGCATCAGACTTTGCGTCGAGTAGCGAGGAGAAAACCTACGGAAACGAGAACAGAGATGAGTCGCTGGGAATTCAAGTTGCCGGAAATCGGCGAGGCTGTAGCTGAGGGTGAACTCGTCGCATGGCTCGTCGAAGTCGGTGAAACGGTCAGCGAAGATCAAGGCCTTTGCGAGCTGATGACCGACAAAGCCACGGTCACCGTTACGGTACCTCGGGCCGGCGTGGTGCTCGAACGGCGAGGCAAGCTCGGCGATATGGTCAAGGTTCACGAGCCCATCGTCGTGCTCGAAGTGGGCACGACTGGCGGTGCTGAAGTGCTGCGTTCTGCCTCAGAAAACGCTGCGGTGGCAACGGGTGTCTCGCCCGTCGCGGCCGTCCACGGGGCCGCCGTCGTACCTGTGATCGACGTGCAGAATACACATAAATCTCGCGAGGGCCTCGGCAGCGGCGGCGCAGCGGGCTACTTCAACGAGAAGCCCCTTGCCACACCCGCCACGCGAAAAGCTGCCCGGGACTTGGGCGTCGATCTTCGCACGGTCACACCATCGGGTGAGGCGAGTCGCGTAACCCGCGCGGACGTAGAGGCTGTTGTTCGCGCCGGCGAACATGCGGGCAACGGAATTTCCGCGAGCCCGGCGGGCACACCTCTCGCGACGGGGTCCGGGGCAATTTCCAGGGTTTCATCCGGTCGCCGCGAGCGCCGCGTTCCCTTTGTTGGCGTGCGCCGAAAGATTGCGCAGAAGATGCAGCAGTCGAAAAATACGGCTGCGCACTTCACGTTCGTCGAAGAGTGCGACGCATCGGCTCTCATCGCGCTGCGCGCAAAGCTGAAGCCTCTCGCGGAAAAACAAGGTGTAAAGCTCACGTTTCTTCCGTTTGTCGTGAAGGCCGTGGTGGCTGCGCTGAAGCGCTCGCCCGTTCTTAATTCAACCCTCGACGAAGCCGCCGGCGAGCTCGTTTACAAAGAGAATTTCGATCTCGGCATTGCGGTTTCTGCGGACACGGGCCTCGTGGTTCCCGTCCTTCGCGACGCGGATAAGCTGTCAATTCTCGACTGCGCGCGCGAAATCGATCGCTTGGCCACCGCCGCCAAAACGGGGAAACTGAAGGGCGAGGAGCTCTCCGGTTCCACTTTCACGATCACCTCGCTCGGTCAGCAGGGCGGGCTTTTTGCGACGCCGATCATCAACTTTCCAGAGGTTGGCATTCTGGGTCTGCATCAAATCAAAGAGCGCGCCGTGGTGCGAAGCGGCCAGATCGTCATCGGGCAGGTCATGCTTCTCTCGCTCTCCTTCGATCACCGCATCGTTGATGGACATGTAGGGGCCGCCTTCGCCTACGACGTCATTCGCACCCTAGAAAATCCCGAGTCGCTCCTCCTTGAGCTGGCGTGAGCACGAGGGCGCCAGCCTCAATAATATCAGAAAAAAAGCAGGGTATTAGCGCTTCTCTGAAGGACCGCCTTCACGCGCGGCTCGTGGAATGGTTCGACGTCCATCAGCGAAAGTTGCCATGGCGCACCACAAAAGATCCGTATGCCATTTGGCTTAGCGAGGTCATGGCGCAGCAGACGCGGGTCGAGACAGCTATTCCGTATTACGAAAAATTTCTTGCGGCTTACCCCACGGTTCACCATCTCGCGGAGGCACCCCTCGAAGGCGTGCTTGGGCTGTGGAGCGGTCTCGGATACTACCGCCGCGCCCGCATGCTTCACCGCACAGCGGGCGATCTCTGTCGCTCGCATTCGGGGCGATTTCCTCGAACCAAGGTCGAACTCGAGACCCTCTCGGGCATTGGGCCGTACACGGCGGGGGCCATAGCCAGCATCGCGTTTCGAGAGCCCGCGAGTGTTGTCGACGGCAACGTCGTGCGGGTGCTCGCTCGCATCTTCAACGACGACGCCGATGGGCGAACGCCGGCGGGCCTCGGGCACTTTCGTTCGCTGGCCGACGCGCTCATTCACGACGACCGCCCCGGCGACTGGAATCAGGCGCTCATGGAGCTCGGGGCCACGGTCTGCACGCCGCGAGAGCCCGCTTGTGGGGCGTGCCCTGTGAGCGAATGGTGCGAGGGCCGCCGCGTAGGAACGGCGAGCGATCTTCCAAGGCTTGCGAAAAAGCCCAAGCCTATTCCAGTGGCCTACGATGCCCTCGTAGCCGCGGGCCCGGGCCGGGTTTTATTGGCCGAACGGTCTCACGAAGGTCTCTTCGGCGGGCTCTTGGAACCTCCACTTTTCGATGCCAACCCGACGCTCAGTGAGGCCGCATTCACGGCGGGCATGTCGCTCACGGGCGCCCTCGGAACGGTGCATCACACGCTGTCGCATCGCAAGTTTTCCGTCGCGGTGCATCGCGCCACGCAGCCTGTCGACGGCGTGCCCGCGTTGCCGATGTCGTCCGCTTACGTGGCGTTTCATCTGGTTGCGTGGCCCTTGCCCGAGGGCGCGCGCGTCTCCACCCTTGCGCGCAAGATTCTAGCTTTTTCCCTAGAAACCTGAGAAAATACTTTCGTGAGCTTACGACACTCGCAGCCGCCCTCAGCGCCGCGCACCCTCAGTGCAGCGCCGCCGCCCCTCGAGGACGACAAGACGCCGCTGCAGGTCATCATCGTCGACGACGACGCGACGTTGCGGCGGCAGTTGGCGCGCCTGCTCACAGCGCGAGGAATGCACGTGCTCACGGCGGAAGACGGCATCACGGGGCTCGAACAAATCGATCGGCACCAGCCTGACGTCGCCCTTGTCGATATTCGCATGCCCGGCATGGACGGCTTCGAGGTGCTCGCTGCCATCAAGACGCGAGCTCTCGCCTGCGAGGTCATCATGATGACCGCTTACGCCGACCTTGATGTGGCAGTTCGCTCGGTAAAAAGCGGGGCGCACCACTTTCTTCAAAAGCCTTTTCCGTCCGCTGACCAAGTGGTTTTGGCGGTAAAAAAGGCTGCAGACCACAAGCGTCTTGCGGAGCGTGCGTCCAAGCTTGAACAGCGACTCCTTTCCCAGGAACGGTTCGGTGAGCTCGTCGGAACGAGCCCGAAAATGGAGGCCGTCTACCGAATTATTGACGGCGTCGCCAACACCCGTTCGACCGTGCTCGTGCTCGGCGAAAGCGGCACGGGCAAAGAGCTCGTAGCCCGGGCGATTCATCAACGGTCGTCTCGCGCCGAGCGCCCGTTTGTTCCGGTCAACTGCGCGGCCATCCCAAAAGAGCTTGTGGAGAGCGAACTTTTTGGCCATGTGCGCGGAGCCTTTACCGGTGCCCAGTCGTCGCGCGCAGGCCTCTTTGAGTCAGCAAATACCGGGACAATCTTCCTCGATGAGGTTGGCGATTTGCCTCTCGCAGCGCAGGTAAAGTTGCTGCGCACGCTCCAAGAGGGCGAGGTCAAACGTGTTGGCTCCGACGAGGCCAAGAACGTCGATGTGCGGGTCTTGGCGGCCACCAATGTGGATCTCAACGAGCGCATCGGCCTCGGAACATTTCGCATCGACCTTTACTACCGACTGAACGTCATCAGCCTGAAGTTGCCGGCCCTGCGCGAGCGCGGCGACGACATTCAAATGCTCGCGTATCATTTTTTGCAGAAGCTCTCGCGGCGCATGGACCGGCCTGCGAAAAAGCTCTCGAGCTCTTCGCTTCGCGCGCTGCGTGAATACCAGTGGCCGGGCAACGTTCGCGAGCTTGAGCATGCGCTCGAACGCGCGTTTATTCTGTGCCAAAACGAGGTTATCGAGCCGAACGATTTGCCCTTCGGGGAGAGGCCACCAGACCGCGAAATGCGTCGTCGCGGCGAGGCCAATGGCCTCAACGCGCTACGCATTGAGGGCCTCGTAGACTTGCCGTACCCGGAAGCAAAAAAGAGGGTGCTTGAGCTATTTGATGCAGAATACACGATGGAGATCATGCGGCGCACGGACGGCAATTTGTCCGAGGCTGCGCGCCAAGCGGGCATGGACCGCTCGAACTTTCGGCGACTGATCAAGCGGCCCCGGGGCGGCCCTGGTTCCGCGGATTAGTACGAGCTCGTTCTCACGGTGGGGGAGGCGGAGCGGCGGTTGCTACCGCTGAAATCGCTATACTTGCGGGCATCGGGGCGCAGAGAACTTCGCCCGCTACCGGCACGAGAGTCCACGTCAAGGTGGCGCTAAATGAACCGGCGCTCAGGGGCTCAAACGTGATCGTGTCAACGAGCGAGTCCGCTGCATCGACGGGAATGGGGCCCAGGGGTCGCGTGGATCGAAAGGGCCCGTTCACCGGAGTGATTGTATACTGCACGCGTGCGCGCCCCGAGCCGAGATTGTCGAGGTTGATGTTGTAGTCGCGCTCGTTTCCGACGACGGTGCTCGGAAAAACCACGGACGCAGGAAGTACGGAAAAAACCGCACCTCTCGCTGTTTGTAGGAGGTCCATCGTGTGCACGGTGCCGCCTGGTTCCGTGATGGTCAAGACGTCGCCGAAAGCATTGGCGCTGGTGTTGACGGCGCTGGCGGCCGGGGCAGGCACAGGCTTTGGCGTGACGATGAGGGCCTGCGAAGCGCCCGCGGCCAACGTGCCGTTTGCGCGCGAGAGCGTGAATGGCGAGGCGGCCCCTTTGACCAGGGCGAGGGTGTAACTGACCGGTGCGGTGCCCGCGTTTGACAGCGTGACGGTGCGCGGCGAAGCAGCCGTGCCGCAGCCCACCAGACCAAAGTCGAGCTCTGGCTCAGACGTGCGCAAATCACTGGAAATACCCTCGCCAGATAGGTCAAGGGAGTCGCTCGGTGCGGTGCAGATCGCGCCCGATGGCATGAGCGTAAAGGAGGCGGCCGCGAGTCCCTCGACGGTGGGCTGGAAGTCCGCGCGGATGCCCGAAGTTGCGGCGCCGGGAGCGAGCACGAGGCTGTTTCCGCCGCCCACGAAGAACAGCGCGAAGGGGCCTTGCGACTGTTGATCGAAGGCGATGGTTGCCGCGAGGTCGCCGCGATTCTCGAGAGCGATGGCGCGCGATCGTGCGGGGCCTGCGATGTCCGTCGTGCCGAAGTTTACGACGGCGGTCGTAAACACCAAATCTGCGCCAGAAACCTGGGCGCGAACCGTTATCTGCTCGTCGGTAGTGGCGTCGTCGCTGTCGTCGATGAGCAGCGCGTCGTTGAATGCGCTCGCGGAACGCACCCCGGTCGGTGCTGTAAAAATGAGTGCAATCTGCACGGATGCGCCGGCCGCGAGGGAGCCGGCGGTCGGACCGCTGATCTGAAACGGATCCCCGCGGCGCAAGGCGACGGACCAAGCCGTGGTCGCCGTTCCGGTGTTGGCAAGACTGAAGGACCGCCCCGGGGCACTCGAGCCGCAGGGCACTTTCTCAAAGTCAACGACCGCCAAACTCGCGTGGAGACCTGAGGGCGCTGCGGCGTCGGCGCGCCCATCGGAGGCGCCCGTGGCGGCATCCGAGGCACCATTCCCGGGCCCAGGGCCGCCATCGCCGGCGTCTTCAGGAATATTCCCCGGTGGCACGTCGTTGCCCAGGACGACGTCGCTGGAGCAGCCGCTGAGGCCGAGGACGAGCGCCGCAGTCAGCCCGAAAAAGAGCCTTTCTTTTCCCAAGCGTCCCGCGCCGATATAGGATGCGACCAAGTTTGAGATCGTGCGCGAAAAAATGACCATGTTCCGACAGCTCCCTATTCTTGCCGCCACGATAGTATCCTTTGGGGTGCTTTCGTCGTGCGCAAAGCAGCGCATCATCAACACCGATGTCGAAGACACGAGTGAGAATCGCCGCATCATTCGGTTTTGCGAAGAGTACCGGCACGCGGTCGAAGAGAAAGATATCTCACGACTCTTGGCGATGGCCGAAACGCGTTACCAAGACGACGGCGGCACCGTTATCGGCGACGACGACATCGACTACGACGGCCTAAAAGACTACCTCACGGGCAAATTCAGTCTCGCCGAGGGCATTCGTTACGAGATTCGGTACCGCCACGTATACTCCGTAGATATCAAGACCATATACGTCGAATATACGTTCGCGGCGAGTTACAAGAAACCCGCGACCAAGGGCATGGACTGGCGTCACTCGGTTGCCGATAACCGCCTCGTGCTCGTGCGCGATGGAGACACGTTCAAGATTTCTTCAGGCATGTGATCAGGAATGGGAGCGGGGGAGTTTCAACGCCGCGCTGACAGCCGGCACAAGTGTTGTTCTGCGGGTGCCCGGCGCCTTAATCGTGGCCCGCATCGGCGGTTGCTGCGGCGCTGAGAAAGCTGCATTCTGCAAGGATCGACGGCGTTCGCACTGGTTCGCAATTTCCGAGTTTGCCGGCGGCGTCGATGGCTTCAACGCAGGCGGTTTGCTTGTCGGCGCTTGGCGTGATTCCGGCGACGGTGCCCGAGAGGCAGGCATCTTTTGCCGCGGCGATGCAGGTGCCCTCGGAGGCGCGGGCTGTGAACGCACCGTCTCCGCCGAAGCACCCGAGGTAGCGGCATCGCACGCCTTCTACCGCGTTGCACGCGTCGGCAGAAGCCGCGGTGCTCGAACAACCGCTGGCGGCGCAGGCACCGAGCGCGGTGCACGCCGCAAAAAAACGGAGGGCCCACGCCGCGCGGGAAAGTTGCCGGTGCGCGGGAAAAAAGCAAGTGTACAAGGTCATGGATTTCGCCTTGCCGCGTAGCACAGATGCCATGGTTCTTGCTGCCGGGCTTGGAACGCGGCTTCGCCCGCTGACGAACCTTCTGCCCAAGCCCCTCGTACCGGTCGGCGACAGGCCGTTCATCGCGCATATCCTCAGCCAATTGCAACGGGCAGGGTTCACCTCCGTGACGGTCAATGCGCATCATCTCGTCGCGGCCCTTCAGGCCTTTGCGCGCGGGCGCGATGACGTGCGTCTCAGTGTCGAAGACGACCTTTTGGGAACCGCCGGCGGGGTTCAACGGGCGCGGGCACAGGGCCTCTTGGCCCAAGAGCGACTGCTCGTGATCAACGGAGATTTGCAGGCCGATGTGCCCGTGGACGCGCTCCTCGCGAAGGCCCACCGCGGCGTGGGCGCGCCGGAAGCGGTCTTGCTCGTGGCACCGAGCGCGGGCCGCGGAAACGTTGGCATCGACGCGGGCGGCGGGGTCACGCGCCTGCGGCAAGAGACGGTTCGCGCGGGCGAAGTCGCGTCGTTTTCCTACCTCGGCTGCGCGCTGCTGGAAGAAACGGTCCTGCGCGTTTTGCCCGCAAGCGGCTGCCTCGTGGGCGACGTTTTCCTCCCGCTGCTTCGCCGGGGCGCGCGCTTCGAGACTCTCGCCATCGACACCCCATGGCTCGATGTGGGCACGCCGTCTAGCTACGTGGACGCCAATGTGCGCTGGCTCGCCGCACAAAGTCGCGCCTGGTGGTGCGGTCCCGGCGCGCAGGTGTGTGGGGTCGACCTTCGCGCGTCCGTTGTGGGTGAATGCGCACAAATTGACTCAGGAACAGTCTTGGACCACTGTGTGGTCTGGCCTAATACGCACGTTCCGCGTGGCACTCACCAACACGCCATCTTCGCGCCGGGGCTTTCACCGATTGGCGTTCGAGGGCAATAGACCGAGGGCCGCGTCCAAATATTCAGCCTCTCAGTCCGGGAACGGGGGTTCACCGGCACCAAATGCACTTAAATGCAACTCTGTGACATTAACCGACATCGCTACTGAATTCCCGCAATCCGCGGCCACCGCAACAAGATGTGGACCAAGAACCACGAGGCGAAACTCCCAGCGATTCCCCTGGTCATCGAGGCATGGGGCCACCTCGATGCCAATGTGCCCCGGGGAGAAATGGAAAGAAAAGAGATCCAGCGCAATCGCGAGGCCTCGCCCCCGCGCCTTGATGTAACTCTCCTTTAATGTCCACAGCACGACGGCGCGGTGGGCCCGTTCCTCCCTCGGCAACGCAAAGAGGTCCGCCTGTTCCTGGCGGGAAAAGACCTGCGGGGCCAGCTCGAGCAGGGCCGGTGCCCGAGAAAATAGCTCCGTATCGACACCCAACGTGTGCCCTTGGCGAACCGCGCAGACCACGAGACCCGGCGTGTGGGAAATATTGAAAGAAAGCTCCGTCGGCGGCTCGACCTCCGGGCGTCCCCACTCATTGCAACTAAAACGTAGATCCCCTGGTGGCGTGCCCAAGGCCGCGCTCAGCACGGTTCTAACCAGAACGCGGGTAACCAGGTACTCCAGGCGTTTCTCTGGAGGAATGAATCGACGGTACCGAACACTCTCGTCCGCCGAAAGAAGCGAAATAGCCGCCGGCGTGGCCTGAAGGCCCTCGGTTCGCACGTAATAAAGATGAAACAAAAGGCCCGCGATCCCTGCGTAGGTATCAGCGCAGTCCCTGGATAAGGGCCCCGCGCGGCCCATACAAACGGTGCGCAAGCTGCCCAAGCCACTGGGCCGCGGCCTCGGGACCCACGACAAGCCGCCCAGATCGTGCGCCCTCCACAAGTTGCCTCGCAGCCACGCCCGCGGTCGGCAGGTGTGCCAGCGTCTCGAAGAGAACCGCGTCTTCGTGGCTCGCCCCGCTTTTCGCCTGCCAACCATCGACCGCCGCGGCAAACGCAGGGTCACCGCCCATGGGTGACTCGGTTTCGAGGCTCGGCCCGAGAGTATTCATGGCCGCGATGACGGCCTCTTTTCGTTCCTTAAACGGCAGCACCGCGAGCTCTTCGGGGAAGATGGGCCGCCCAAGCCAGTAGTCCTGGCGGCCAAATTCCGATGGAAATTCAAGACGTTCCGCGAGGGCAGCCCGGGGAAGGCCCCCGCAAATGCGCACGGGAATGATCGGCGCGCCGACCGCCATCGCCATCTCGATGAACGCGCTTCCCATCTTCAACACGGGCTGTCCGCAAGCCAGCGCGCGCGTTCCCTCGACGTGCACCATGACGCTCTTGCCCGCGGTCTTCATCTCATCGGCGAGTTCTCCGACAATCTTGATGAGCGACTCCTTGTCGTCGCGGTCGAAGAATGTAATGACTTTCGGGTCAATGACACCTGGGTAGCCGAAATTGTGCGCAATGAGCGTTCCAAGCCAGCTTGTCCTATGTTCTGCCTTCGCCAGGGTCACCGTAGGCGTCTCAGATAGCGCCGAAACAATAACGCTGAATAGCAGCGATTCCACCGCCACCTGGTGATTCGCAACGTACAAACAGCTCCGGCCCCGCACCCGCGCAAACGCCTCCGGATCGGCTAGGACCACATCCCCCACAAATCGTTCGACCAGCCCGTAATACAGGTCTTCGACGGGCCACTCGCCCACGGCAAAACGCTTTCGCCAGTACGCCCGCACCGCGGAAATGTCGAGCACCGCCGGCGCTGCGTCGCACACACGCACATCGTCGGTCCCCCTGGTCACCTGCACCGGATGCAGACGCAATGGGCGCATGTCCGCGCGCGCTCCCGCGGATTCCACCCGAACGGCCGCCGGGTGCACGAACGCGCGCCGGGCCACATGCTCACGGACCGCAACTTCTGCCAGCAAATCTCCTCGTGATACGGCGGGCACCCCGTAAATGCGCTCCACGTTTCCCGGCAGCCAATCGGTGGCGCGAACGTTGGCGGCCGTCAATGTCGTGTGTGTACCATCGAATGCCGACAGCGCCACGCCGGGCACGTAGCGCTTTTCACGCAAGAATGCCCGCCGTTCAGCGCGTGGCGCAGCCCCGAGCGGGCCTCGCGGCAGAAGAATCTCCACCAGGCGAAACGCCGTAACCACGCGGCCATTTCGGACGATTTGTACGTCCAATATGGGAAAACGCGGACTCCCATCAAAACCCCCAAACCGGGTCTCAACGCTTATGGCGCCCGCGTCGGGCAAGGGTTCATAAAGGTGCAACGATTGGATGCGGTACGGGTAACCGACGCTGTCCGGCGAAATCTCCGTGGACCACCGCGAGAGCCCATCGTGGGGAATTCCGTGGGTCGCGGCGTCGAGAATTCCCTGGTGAATCGTTCCGCGCGGCACACTTCCGTGCTCCGCCTGAAGGTCCGCAGATGACCCGCTCGCGCCGATGCGAAGGCCCGTGAGGTATTGAAATGCCGCGCCATGAAAGAGGGCGCCGGATTCGTATGGATTCGCTTCGTCGATAAGGTCCGTCAATGGTTCGAATACGGCCGGAGCGGGGCCAAGGGCCGCAAAAGACACACGACCTGTGGCCACGGGCTCAAACCGCGACAGGGCGGAATCCGGCGCATCTCGCCACGCCGATAGACACACGATCCGTTCTTCGCCCTCTCCAGAAGGTTCCGTCCGAAGACGAGCCTCGCCCGATGGGAACGGAAGCCAGCGATGAACCTGAACGTCGAAAAGCGAGGAAACCACCTGGCCAGTGCGACCGGAGGCCGAGGCCGCGCCCGCGAGGCGGTCCACCATGCTCATCATCGGAAGCGCCGGCATCGTCCACGTTGGGCAGTGGTCCAGAATCCATGGTGCCGTACGGCAGTCAAGCAATTCCTCAGCAATTACAGACATTTGCGATGCCGCTAGCCCGATGGCCGCATCCTCACCGCTCCGCAGCGCGCCGGAAAGGGACACGCCGGAACGGGGCGAAGAGCCTGTGCCCGACACAATGCGCATGCCCAGGTTCTTTGCGTGGTAAATACGTTTCCCGTCGACCCAGAGCCAGCCCTCTGCAATCGCGAAAGGGCCTTTCTCGTCGCGCCCGAGTTCGGTGATTTGAATCTCGGTCGTGATCTGCTTATTCTTCGGCACGACTTGGCCGCGGTATTTCCAGGTCACTGGCCGTTCAAGCATGAGCGCCTCGAAGCGAGGGAACGCGACGCCGTCGCCCATGCTCGTTTCGATCATAAAGAACTGGAGCAATTGACACAATGCCTCTACGCCGAGCGACCCCGGCTGGACCGGGTCTTGAAAAAAGTGGGCCTTGAAAAACCACTCGTCCACGTTGACGGTTTTTTCGCCCCGCAAATACCCTAGTTGCTTGCTTCCGCCCTGGGGCCAGAAGCCTGTGACGCGGTCGAGCATGAGAAGCATCGAGCCGGCCAATTGCAACCCGCCATTGCAGTACTTATTAGGACGCTCGGTCAAGTCGTGAAGAAAGTCGCTTGGTGCCCCAATGCGTGATTTCTCCTCCGTCGAGACGGGAAGACCCACTTGGTTCTCGAATGCTTCCTTTGGAAAAAAGCCGAAAACCGTCTTCATTTCGAAACAGCGTTCGCCGCCTACAAAGCACTCCACGGAGAAGGATTCAATGATCATCCCCGCGCTTTGCGACACGCTTAGCAGTTTAACCTTAGTTGTAAAAGCGCCGCTGCCGGGTCGCACGTCGGCGAACATGGTGCCCGTGCCGTCGAGGTTGCGAAACAGCATGTCTGTCTCGCTGGTCAGTGCGCTGCCAACGTACGATGCGAGCCAACCGCAAGGCTGAAGCGCGGCCTCCATGACGACGCAGAACGGCATGACGCCGCCCCGGTTCTCCTCGAAGTACCATTGCTCGGAGGGTATGTCATATTCAACTTCAACCTCCGTGCCGGCCTTCATGCCACCAATCGCGCCATTGAGTTTCGTAATGCGCGACATGAAATGGTACGGCGGCCCAGGCAGGCGCGCGGCGCGACGCGTGCCGTCGAAACGCTTGTAAAATGGCCCGAAAGCTGCAGACGGCGGACCCCACGCGCAGGCCAGCAGCGAGTGGTAATCGAAAGAAAACCCGTCAACCACGGCGCACGGTTTTGGTTCTGCATAATCCACGAGGCCGGCCAGTTGCGCCAGCGCAAGCGGCGCGGACGTCGTTTGGGTGGCGGCAGGCAACAGGTTCTTCCAATGCTCCAGCGGCCAGTCCGGAACCAGTTGAAGACCCACACGACGCGCGTGAAACGCCTTGCGCCCATCCACGGTGCAGAGGAGGTCGGCGTAGATGGTCGGGAAAGGACCGCTCGTCACTTCGCTGACAAATACCTCGTAAACGAGGTGTTGGCTCGTGGGCGTTACCTGGCCGCGGCAGCGCATCGGAATGCTGTGCCCGAGAACGGGCTGAAAACGCCAGCCGTCGCGCTCGATGGTGAAGCCGAGGGCTGCCAGGTAGATGGCCATGGCCTGGAGACACCCGTCGAACATCAGGGTCCCGGGCATGCACGGGTCGTTCTTGAAATGACCCTTAAAAAACCAATCGCTGGAGGTGACCGGTGTTTCAGCGCGCAAATAGCCGCGTTTCCATGGGCCTCCATT
>CAMCKZ010000053.1 GCA_945875545.1 Polyangium aurulentum
CGTGCGATGCCCGGGGAGCCCCGCTGCCTCACAAACTTCGGTGCTCAAGAGCACACACCCATTGAACCGGCGCGTGAGGTTTTCGAGGCGCGATGCCACGTTCACCGCATCGCTCACGACCGTGGGACTAAAACGGCCCGCGTCGCCGATGGCGCCGACCATCGTCGGGCCGTGGTGAACCCCGATGCCAATGCGCGCGAGGGGGAATTTGGTGCGCAGCCGTTGCACCGCCTCAGACGCGGCGTCGACGGCGGCCAGGGCATCTTGCGGAAAAAGCGCCATCATCGCGTCGCCGACGAATTTATCGACGAATCCGCCGTGGGCCCGCATCGCCGGCACAAGCTCGTGAAACTGACCGTTTAGCCAATTAAATACCTCGCGCGACGTCATCTTTTCGGCGGCTTTGGTGTAGCCCTGTATATCCAAGAAAAGAATCGTCATGTTCTTTTCGACGCAATCACCAAGGGCGATTTGGTCCACGCGCGGGTGGCCCAGCAGGGCCGCGAATTCCTTCGGCACAAAATGATGCACCGCGCGGGCCATACGTGCTGTCTCGATGTGTGAGCGAGAGCGTTCGAGCAACTCTTGGCGCACGTACGGTTTGGTGAGGTAATCGTTGGCACCGGCGGCAAAGCCCGCTTCGAGGTCTTTCGTCTCGCGTTTGGCCGTGATCAGCAAAATCGGCACCTCGTGGGCACCGGCAAAAGCGCGAATGGCCAGGCATGCAGCCAAACCGTCGAGGCGCGGCATCATCACGTCGAGGAGCACGAGATCGAACGGGCCGTCGTTTTGATACGCGTCCACCGCCGCTTGCCCATCGTTCACACATACGATGTCGTACCCCGTATGCTTAAACTCCAGCTCCAGTCGTTCGAGGTTCATCGGCTCGTCGTCGGCGATAAGTACCCGTATTTCCTTCGAAATCACGAGTCTCTCGCCCCCCGTCGAGGCTCGACGCCGCTGCGCCAAGGTCGGCGCAACGCTCAAAAGCGGCGCCAACCCCCGCAAACCCACCGGCGCGCCAGGCCTTGGAAGGGCGATCTGGGCGATGGACGGCATGATGGATCGCGCGGAAACGGGCACAACGCTCATCAGTTTCGTCACCGAATACCTGCGCGCAGACTGCATTTCCGGCGATGCGACCGCGAGGGTGAGCGTGACGCGCGTGCCCTTGCCGAGGGTGCTCGCGATGCTCACGCTGCCAAGCTGAAGCGCCATCAATTGTTGCACGAAGGGTAGCCCCAAACCCGTGCCACCTTGCGCGCGGGTCGCCGAGCCGTCGCCCTGCTCGAAGACTGTAAATACCCGCGCAAGTGTCTCTTCGCTCATGCCGGGGCCCGTGTCGGCGACGGTGATGAGCACCTGTTCGGCCTCGCGCACCGCCGAAATGCGAACCTCGCCCTGCTCGGTGAACTTGATGGCATTGCCAATCACGTGCAAAAGCACTTGAGAAAACCGCGTTTCGTCGGCGAGGGCCAGGGGAAACTGCCGACCGACGTCGTTCACGAGGGCCAGCTCTTTGTCGCCCACCGCGGCTGCGAGCACCAAACACGACTCGGCGGCCGCCGCTTGAAGGTCGACGCCGGTGAACTCGATGGTCAACTCGCCGCTTTTCGCCTTGGCAAAATCCATGAGATCCGACACAAGGCGATCGAGACGCCGGCCACTGGCCAAAATCGTGCGCAGCCCCTGACGAAACGTATTAGGGACACCCGCGGACTCCGCGAGCAAACTGTCCGCGAGGCCGATGACACCGTTCAACGGTGTACGCAATTCGTGCGAGGTGTTCGCCAGGAATTCGTCTTTTAGCCGGTCAAGTCGGGTGAGTTCCGCGTTCGCGCGGGCCTGCTCGTCGAGGGCGTGCTGGGTCGCGATGCGGGCAAGGTTCGCGTTGTGCGCGGCCAGTTTCGCGTTGTCCGCGGCGATGTGTGCGTTTGCCGCCGCGAGGTGGGCCTGGGTCGCGACGTCGGCTTGGAGGGTCTTGATACGGTCGGCGAGGGCGAAAGACAGGAGAACAAACTCGATCGCTGAGCCCACCTGCTGCGCGTTCACCGTAAACAGGTTGGTCGGCACGACGCCGACAATACGCAGCATGTTGATGAGCGATCCCAGGATAAACACTGTCCACGCCACGACGTAAAGCTTGGCCACGCGCACGCCGCGCCACGATTGCAACCCGCCCGCCGCAAGAAGAACAAACGCCCACAGGGGCATCAGTGCCATCAGCGCGCGCACGGCTACGGAATACGGCACAAATCCCGTCGCGCACGCAAACAGGCCCGCGACCGCGAGTGAGATGCGCGCCAGAGCCCAGAGGCGCGGCGACGTGTGCGCGAGGTCCAACAAACGTGCGGCAAAGAGCATTGCCGTAGCGCCGGTCGCGGCGACGCTCAACGGCGCGACGCGGTCGGCGTAACCCACTGCGTCGGGCCAGAAAAGGCCGTAACCAAATCCGCTCAGTGCGCTCTGAATGAGCCCATAGCTCAGAAGGAAAAGCGTATAGAACGCGTACGCTGCGGACCGCGACGACACCGCCAGCAGGCCATTGTACGCGATCATCACGAGCAGCGCGCCGAAGTACAAACACTGCACGGTCGTGTCCGTCAGGCGATGGGCCGCGAACGCTCCGCGCGTGCGCAAGGTCAGGGGAAATTGGACCGCGGACCCGCTTTCGACCCGCAGAAAGCACGTGCGTGCCCCGGCCGGAATGGCGAAACTGGGCTCGCGGAAATCGCTCGGCCACTCGGCCAAAAGCACGTGGTCACCCGCGCGCGCGTGCACGACTTCCGCGCCGGCGGCATTGCCGCACCACAGCTCCGCGAAGTCGGTTTGTGCGTAGGCCAGCGTCAGTTCCAGCGGGTCTCCACTTGCGTGATCCGCCGGATTTCGACGGTCCGCAAGGGAAAAACGCGCCCACCACGCACTGTGTGTGTAGCCGAAGTTTGGAGCGGCTTTTACCGAGGGAACAAACTTCGCCGCCTGCTCGGGCGCTCGCACATCTTGCACTTTGAGCACGCGCGTCGGATCTTCAAAAAAGTCCGTGTCGAGGCCGATCAGTCGCTCGCGAAACGCGTCGTCGATGGCAATGGGCGGCGTTTCGCTGCGCGATGATGGCGCGGATGACGGGGATGGCGCGTGGTGGCAGCCGCTCACGAAGATGATCAAGCATGTGACCGCGAGCGCCGGGAAGACGCGGAAAATCTGTGGGAAATGAACGCGTGCCGGCGCGGCGAACACGCGGAAACCGTGCGCAAAAGAGACCAGCCGGGCCAGACGGCCCGAAAACGTCATTGTGCTTTCCCGCGTGGTCCGACCATCGCGCCGATGGTCGCCCGCGCACCACAAGAAGTCCACGGCGGAAACACGATTTCGAGCGTTTCTTGCCGGTGACGCTGCACCCGCTGGGGACTTAGCGCGTGCCGGGAAATTCCACGCGAAACAGCGCGGCGGCGCCCGTGACGCTGCACCCGCTGGGGACTTAGCGCGTGCCGGGAAATTCCACGCGAAACAGCGCGCCGCCCAATGGCGCACTTCGGCCGACCTCCAAGCTTCCGCCGTGGGCCTTCGTGACCCGCTGCACAATCGCGAGCCCGAGGCCCGTGCCCTGGCCCCGCGGCTTGGTGGTGAAAAAAGGTTCCAAGATTTTTGCGCGCAAACCCTCGGGAATTCCCTCGCCGCTGTCGTGTACCTCGAGCACCACGCGCCCCGCGTGAAAGGCCGCGCGCACCAAGATTTGCGCCGTAGCGACGTGTCCCCGCTCCTTCGCCTCCGCGAGGGCGTCCGCGGCGTTCGACACGAGGTTCATCACGAGTTGCCCGACCCCCGTGGGATCTGCGAAAATGGTGGCATCTTCCGCCTCGACGGTGAGCTCGGCCAGGATTGTGCGCGATTTGCACAGCAAGAGTGCCTCTTTCACGACCTCGTGGAGGTTCATCTCCTCCACCAAAGCGCCGCCGCCGCGCGCTTGGTTGCGCATCGCGAGGCTAATGGCGTCCATCGTCGCGGTGCCTTTTTCGACCCAGCCCACCACTTTGTTCGCGGAAACAAACGCTTTCGCGCGCTCACTTTCCGTGCCCGTTTCCATGACCGGAAGCACGCGTCTCAGGGTTTCTGCTGCGCCCTGCACGTAGTTGAGTGGATTGCGCAAATCGTGTGCAATGCCCGCCATGAGCATGCCGAGGGTCGCCATGTTTTCCGCTTGCGTGAGGTGCTGGGCGGCGGTGTCGAGTTCGCCTTGCAGCCGGCGCCGCTCGTCGAGTTCGCGCAACGCGATTTCCTTCGCGAACACCGCTTCGTCGGACGCATCCCGCGCCTCTTTGGCAAGTCGCACAAGCTGTACGTTTGCCCGCTCCTGAGCGCCTAGGGCATTTTGTGTGGTTTTGTGCACTTCGCCCGCCAATCGCGACACCTCGGTGTAGACGCGCGTATGGCGGCCCGAGAGAATAAGCGCTTGGCAGAGGGTTTCAACGACGAGGCCGAAGGGGCCGAAGCCGATGGCGGCAAACAGCGGCCGACCCATACGTGTGTTCAACACGTCTGCCACGCTGGCCACGACCGCGGTGCCAACGCCAATCACCACGAGGCGCCGCTCTTCGCCCCGAATCCGCGGCCAGCCGCCCGCGAGCGCGTGGACCACAACCGCCACGGTAAGCAGGACGAAAAGCTGATCCCCGATCAGCACAGGCGTTCGAAGAGCGGGAAAATGCACGGCGACAGGGAGTGCCGCGACCAGGAAACCGCCGGCCACAAGCCACAAGCGATGGGCTGGACCACGAAAATCGCCGCCGGCGAACGCGATGTAAAAGACGCCCGCGCTGGGAGCCATGACCGCAATCGAGCCATATTCCACGCAATAGCGCAAAAGGCCATGGCCGACCCAGGCCTCCGTCAGGGCGAACTGGAACGACGCGGTACGAACCGCGGTCGCGAACGTCAAGACCGCGAGCGACGCCGACGCCACACGCTGGCCGGGGTTGCGCATTCCCACGAGTTGGAGGGTGCACGCGAGGAGCATCCATCCAATCAGGACGACGGCCCCGGCTGTGTGGTTCAAGACGTACGAGCCCAAAGCCGCGCCCGAGCCTGCGTGCAGCGCCACGCTCCACAAGAGTCGCCCCGCGCCCAGCGTGACTTCCACCAGCAAAACGCCTGCCGGCGACACCGCTTGGTCCCGGTCTTCCAGGGTCATCGCGCCCGACGCCCGGACGCGCTCGCCGGAAGGGCAACCGGCGCACCGCACGCGACGCACGGTGGACCCACCTTCGAGCAGGAGTTGTTTTCCTCGCGGCGCGGCGTAGGCCAGGGTCACAGCTTCGCCCGGACCCAAGCCCCCGTGCGGCAACGCGCGGCCCACGACTTGGTGGACCACGCCCGAAAGCGGTTCGAACACCGCGCCGGGCAGCTCGCACGCTTCGAGGGCTCCAAGACACACCGCGTGTGGCCATACGGTTTGGACGACTTCCACGGACTCTGAGGCCACGCCGGACGAGCAGCCGGCGAGCGCGACGCCCATGGCCATCGCCACGGCCATCACCAGCGCCGTCACCAGGGCCGTCCACGGCGCGAAACGGCGCGCAGACCGAGCGGGTCCGGCGGGCGCATGTGTCGCAGTTGGCGCAGTTGGCGCGTGAAAAAAACTGGGCCCACCGATAGTGCTTGCAATGGGGCGCGTTCCGTGTATCAGCGCCTCACAAGCGCTGCCTCGCGGCACGAAAACCGCGTTTTCCGCCGCGCTTGTACGTATGTGTCGAGTCATCGGGCCCCCGGGTACCGTTGACCATAATGGACCAAGCGCGACGGCATCGCGAGGCAAAATGCCCACGCGACCCGCGGGGATTTCGCCCCAGTTGCGCTCGGCCTCACGCGCGCGAAACCCAAGCTTACGCGACGAAACGCTCGCGATCGAGCGTGGTTCGCAGGATTTGCATCGCTCGCCCGTGGAGCTGCGAGATACGCGGCTCGCTAACGGCCAAGTGTTTGGCGATGACTTTGAACGGGATCGATTGAAAATAGTGCATGCGCACAATGTGCTGCTCACGCTCGGGCAACTGCTCGATGCCGCGCTCGATCATTTGGCGCACGGACCGCTCATCGGCCTCGTCGCCGGGGCTCGGGCCGTCGTGGTCGGCCATGAGTCGCGAGAGCATTTCCGGCGGCAAGTCGTCGAAGCCGACCACGTGGGCCCGGCGCGACGCCGTGACATCGGCTCGCCCCTGTTCGAGGGTGACCCGCGTGCGGGCCCGGCGCGAAAGCCAATCTTGCGACCGCAGTTCGTCGAGAATCGACCCGCGAATGCGAATGCGCGCGTACCACTCGAACGTAGGACCCGAGGCCTTTGGGCTCTTTTTCAGGGCATCGATGAGACCAATCGTGCCCGCCGCGACAAGGTCGTCTCGCAGCACATTCGGCGGCAACCGCCTCAGAAATCGCGCGACCACCTGGTACACAAGCCCCATGTGCAAGGCGAGGATCTCCGCCTGCGCATGGCGCGACACGGGCCGCGCTGCGCCTACTGCACGTGCGGTTTTTTCTTTAACGACACTCTTCATGCGCCAAACCCCTCCGCTGCCATCATCGCCAACACCGCCCGCGCGGCCCTGCATGTTCGCCCGCATGCGACGGGCGTGCCAGCACAAAGTGACGAGGCATTTCTCAAGGGCGCCAGGCACTTCCGGCCACGGTGCTCCGCCGCGCGGCCCCTCCCGCTGGGTCAGTTTACACCCACCCGCCCAAGAACTTGACCAAATGCGCCGCGGATACGTGGGCAAAATGCGTCGGCCACTTAAGGGGCGGGTCACTTTTGACCCCTGTACGCGAGGCATGTGGGCGCGAAACGGATTCGGCGCGCGGATCGGCGATGCGCGGCATGGAGCCGCTGTAACCTTTTGTCGTGATAGGAGCCTATGGGTCATTGTTGACCCGCTATGAACGCTTAAGGGCCAGCCCTTAATTTTCCGGCGTGGTGGCCGCGGTGCCTGCATCGCCGGTTGCAACGCCGGTTGCATCGCCGGTTGGCGCGGCGGGGGCGGCGGTAACGGGCGTTTCCGGCGACTTCGCGAGCGGGGCCTTGACAACGTCTTCGTGCGCGGATTCCCCGGGCGCGCTGCCCAGGAGCGGGTTGTCGTCGGACACATCGGACGCGCCTTCGTCCGGGTCCACGCCTCCGTCGCCGTATCGCGGCGCTTCGCCCGCGCGCGAGTAATCGACCCAGTAGGCGGACTCGGTGCGGGCGTCGAGGTGCACGAAAACGCTGTTCGGGTAGTAGCCAACGCCCACGTTTCGCAAGCTGCGGCAAAAGTCGCGAACGACCTCGTTCGGAACGCCCACCACGCGAAAGTCGATTGCGCGACCCACGTTGTGGTTCGAGTGCGGCGTGTGCTGCGTCTTGGTGTACGGACGAAAACCGCTGATGACCTCGAGGCGCCGCCCGGCGAAGTGATCCGACACGATTCCGACGAGGGCGATCAGGCGACCATCGATGGCGTGGGTGGCCCCGGTTTTTGCGCGCAAAAGTCTTGACAAAACACCCGCTGTGCTCTTCGGCATTCGGCCCGCGCGATCACGCACGACGACGATGGCGTCTTCGGAATTCGCGACGCGTGTAAGGTGCACGCTGCCCGCGTGTTTTGATTTGCCCGACCACCGCGACGGCGCGGGTGCCACGCCGGGCCTCGCGCCTTTTTCGCCGCCCTGGCCCGGCAAAAAAATCGTCTGACCGGCGCGCAGCGGGCGGGTCTTCAACCGCGGATTTTCTGCGACGAGTTCGCGCACCGTCGTTCGGTATTCGTGCGCAATTCCTCCGAGCGTCTGCCCGTGCTTCACCAAGTAAGTGGTTCGCGGCGAGGCTGCACCAGCGGGAACCGTACCCAACAACACAGTCGACAAGGCAACCGCTCGGAGGCAAAAGATCATGGGTAACGTGGCCGATAGCAGCCACACGTGCCCGATGGGTGGGGAAGTTTTGACCTAGGCCCCCAGACTCTGCGAGAGTGGCCGCGGAGCGTTGTGCTCCAGAGGCCGGACCCATGGCGGAAGGTAAGTTGCTCGTCGGCGTCGACATCGGCGCCAGCTCAATAAAAGTCGTGCAGATCAAAGAGAGCCGTCGCGCTTTGTCGATCATTCGCCACGCCCATGTGGAGCTTCCGCGAGACACGATCATCGACGGCCACGTGATGAATCCCTCGGTGGTGACCGAGGCGTTGCAAGAGGTTTTTGCGCGCGCAAAAATCACCCAAAAAGAGGTCGCGATCGGGGTCTACGGTCAGTCGGTTATCGTGCGAAAAATCGCCATGCCGCTCATGACAAAAGAGGAACTTCAAGAGTCGATTGGGTGGGAAGCAGAGCAGCATATTCCCTTTGATATCAAGCAGATGACCTTCGATTACGAGGTCCTCAACCGCTTCCCCGAGGAGCAGCGAATGGACGTGCTCCTCGTGGCCGCCAAGCGCGACGAGGTCAACGATGTGGCCACCGTCGTGCGCGACGCCAAGCTCAAGCCTCTCGTCGTCGACATCAATGCTTTCGCGATGCAAAACTGCCTCGAAAAAGCGCTCAATGGTTTGCCCAAAGACCGCACCGTGGCCATCGTCGATGTCGGTGCCGCAAACACCACAATCAACGTGTTGTCGCGAGGCACGTCGGCGTTCACGCGCGAAATCCAAACCGCCGGAGCATCGATTACCGAAGAGGTTCGCAAGCAGTGCAACCTCGGTTGGGAGCAAGCCGAGGCCTACAAATGCGGGTCGCAAGGCGGGCTCGTGCCGCAAGACGTGAACGCTGCGATCGACCTCGCCTGCGGACATCTTGCGGGCGAGATTCATCGCTCCCTCGACTTCTATTTGGCCACGAGCGGTGAGGCCGATATCACGCGTATTTACCTGTGCGGCGGCGGCGCGTCGCTGGCTCCGCTCTCGCGCGCCATCGAAGAAAAGGCGCGACGGCCCGTCGAAATATTTGATCCCGTTTCTGCTTTTGCGATCGACAAACGCGTCGATGAAGCCGCGCTTCGTGCAAGGGGCCCGCAAGTCGCCGTGGCGCTGGGCCTTGCATTGCGCCGGGTCAAAGAGGTGCGCACATGATTCGCGTCAACCTTCTTTCGCAGAAGCAACAAGAGGCCTCCGCGGGCGACGACACCACGTGGTCAACGGTCGTTTTGCTGCTCGTGTTGGTCGAACTCGGTGGGCTTTTTTTGGTGCAACGGGCCAAGGAGCGCGAGCACGAAGCGGTCGTCGCCGAGACCGTCGCCGTGCGCAACCAGATCGAACAAATCGGTCGCGATATTTCAAATCACAAGGCCGTCCAGGAGCAGCTCAAATTGCTCCGCGAACGCGAGATAGCCATCGAGAAATTGCAGGCCGGGCGCATTGGGCCCACCGCCGTTCTCCTTGAGCTTTCCCGGGTTTTGACCGCCGACAAAGGCCCCACCGTCGACCGCGCGCACCTCGAGCAACTGCGCCACGACGCCCCCCAACTCGTGCCCAATCCCGCATGGGACGCGCGGCGTTTGTGGCTCTCGGCCTACGCCGAGAAAGAGCGCAACGCGACGGTGTCGGGGTTCGCCCGCGACGGCGAAGATGTGTCGGAACTGTTGCGCCGCTTGGCCCTCAGCCAGTACTTTGAAGACGTACGACTTCTGCCCGCTGAAAAGGTCCTCGACGTCGTCACGAAAGAGCCGATCGTGCGGTTTCAATTTAGCGCGAAGGTGAGGTTCTGATGGCCGCCAAGAAATCTACCGGGGCCTTGGCAAACCTCACGCCCGGCGCAAAAGCAGGGCTTATTGCCCTCGGAATGGGCCTAACAGGCGGCCTGTATTACTTTGTATACTACCAAGATCTGGCCGACAAACTGAAGAAGGCCGAGGCTGAAAAGGTGGGCCTGCTCGCGGAACTTGCGGGGCAGAAAAACGCCCAAAAGACTTTTCTAAGCGACCGCGACGAACTCGTCCTCCGGCAACAGCGCCAGCGCGAACTCAACAAAATTCTTCCCGTAACGACCGAGGTCGCGCCGTTTCTTTCGGCGATTCAGCAGGTATCCAATGTGTCCGGGGTCGAGCTCGACGGCTGGCAGCCCCTCGACGAAAAAGTGGAAGCGTTTTACGCGAAGACGCCCATGCGACTCGATCTGCGTGGCCGTTTCCACCAGATCGCGAAGTTCGTCCACGAGGTCGGTCGCCTCGATCGCATCATCAACGTTGAAAACATTGAGCTCTTTGAGCCCAAAGAAGTAGGCAACGACATCGTGCTCCGCGCTCGCTGCCTTGCCACAGCTCTTCACCAAGTGCCGGCGCCTGCCACGCCTGGCGCGTCTGCCGCGCCGGGGGGAGCTGCGCCATGAGCCCCACTCCTAATGCACGCAAGGCACGCAAGGCACGCGCCATGCGGGCATGGTCCATGTGCGTGGCCCTTAACGGACTTGCGCTGGGCGCATGCAGCAACGACGCAGCGCCGACGGCCAACAACACCTGGCTCGCCACCGCCGCACCCGTCACGCCGGCAACACGGCCTGCGCCCGCGCCCGCGCCCGCCTCGCAGCCCGTCCTCGCGGCGCCTTCTCAGTTCGCCGAGTTCAACGAAGCTGATTTTGCCGAGGGCGACCGCAGCCGCGATCCATTTCGGGGCTTTTCTGCGCGGGGTTCTGTCAATACAAGGGCTGTCATCAATCAGCGCAATGTATTGATCGCGGAATACGCGCTTGACGACCTCCACTTGATCGCCATCGTGCAAGGCGGCGACGAGCCCCTCGCGATGCTGATCGACCCCAAGGGCAAGGGCACAACGTTGCGCCGGGGAGACTTCGTTGGTCGCTCGGAAATCGCCCGCACCGGCGGCGTGGGCTCGACGGAATACCAAGTAAATTGGCGCGTGGATCGCATTCGCCCGGGAGACGTCGTCCTCGTTCGAGAAGATCCCGCGCAGCCAACCAACGCACCTGTGACGCGCGTTCTTACCATCCACTCCGAGTCGCCAGAACTCGCAGGCACGCACCCATGACAAGTGAGCCCCGGATGATCCCATCCCCGTTTTCCAAGGCCTGCACAGGCCAGTTTGGCCCCGTACGGCGCGCAGCCCTCGCACCGCTGGCACCGCTGGCCTTCGTGCTCGTGGTGGGTGCAGCGCCCCAGGCCGCGCAGGCCCAACAGGCGCCGGCACCGCAGGCCGCTCGCCGTCGCACGGTCACCGTGGCCCGCGAAACGCCGCTGCACGTTGTGGTTCACGACGACGAGGAAACCACCGCAGAACAGGTCAGTCCTTCGGCGCAGGCCAGCATCTTGGCGCAGGTGGCTGCGAAGGGCGGAGTGGCGCCGGGTCGCCGCATCGACCTCGACCTCAAAGACGCCGACATCCACAATATTTTGCGCCTCCTCGCCGACGTCGGCAAGGTGAACATCATCACCACCGACGACGTCTCGGGAACCGTAACGATTCGCTTGCGCAACGTTCCATGGGAGCAGGCCCTTGATGTGGTGCTGCAATCGAAGTCCCTCGGAATGGTCCGCCAAGGCAACCTGATTCGCGTCGCCCCAATGGCTACGCTGCAAAAAGAACGCGAGCTTCGCCTCGCCGCGCAGAAGCAAGAGTTTGAGCTGGCGCCTCTTGAAACCCGTTTGATTCCAATTAGTTACGCGCAGGCCGACGATCTGCAAAGTCGCGCCAAAGACCTGCTTTCATCGCGCGGTTCGGTGGCCGTCGATGAGCGAACAAACGTGCTCGTCGCCCGCGACATCGGCGGCAATCTTGACCACATCGAGGAGCTCGTTCGCGCCCTCGACACGCAGACCCCGCAGGTGCTCGTCGAGGCGCGCATCGTCGAGGCCACGAGCCGTTACTTGCGCGACATGGGCATTCAGTGGGGCGGCGACGCTTCGATGACCGCGGCGCAAGGCAACCCCACGGGCGTCGCGTTTCCGTCGAACCTCACGCTCGCGGGCGGCGCTGCCGATGCCAACACCGTGACGGCCGGTCTCAATCCCGTGCAACGCCAAGTGACGAATCCGAACTTCGCGGTGAACCTTCCGGCCACGGTCGGTCAGGGTCAGGGCGGCGCCATCGGCTTCAACCTCGGGTCCATCGACAACAACTTCAACTTGGGCATCCGCCTCTCGGCCGCGGAGGCCAGCGGTATGGTTCGCATTGTGTCGAGCCCGCGGGTTCTCACCCTCGACAACAGCGAAGCGCGCATCAACCAAGGCACACTTATTCCCTTTAGTCAAGTGTCCGCGCAAGGCGTCCAAACCACGTTTCAAGAAGCAAAATTGCAGCTTCTCGTGAAACCCCACGTCACAGCCGACGGCGCCATTGCCATGCACGTCAAGATCAACCGCGACGAGCCCGACTTCAACCAAACGTCGGCGCGCGGCGATCCAACCATTCTGAAACGCGAGGCAGAAACCGATCTGCTCGTGGCCGATGGGCACACGGCGGTCATCGGCGGAATCTACACGCGCAACACGGGCCGCAACCTCGACCAGGTGCCTTTCTTCGGCGACATTCCCGTCCTCGGTTGGCTCTTTCAGCGCCGCCGCGCGAGCGACACCCGCAACGAGCTTGTGATTTTTTTGACCCCAAGAATCGTGAATCGCGCCGAGGCTCTCGGGCACTGACGATGGCCGCTCACGACGACTTTCCCGTGCTCGTGGATCAAGTCGGAACCCTCGAGGTATGGACGATCGACCGGGAGGCCCGCGCGAACGCTCTCTCGCGCGCAACGATCGTCGCGCTTGGCAAGCTGGCCCGCGCAGCCGAGGAAAACCCCTCGGTTCGCGGCGTTATCGTTCGCGGCGCCGGAGACAAAGTATTTTGCGCCGGTGCGGATCTCAAAGAGCGCGCGGGCATGTCCGACGACGACGTGCGCGCACAAATTCGCCTCTATCGAACCGAACTTGGAGCGGTGGACAGGCTTTCGAAACCCGTGTGCGCTCTGCTCAACGGCCACGCCTTCGGAGGCGGCCTCGAACTGGCCCTCATGTGCGACCTGCGGCTTAGCGCGGCGCATAGCGAACTTGCCCTTCCGGAAACCACCCTCGGCATCATTCCCGCGGCAGGTGGAACCCAAAGACTGCCGCGCATTGTCGGCGAGGGCCGGGCGAAAGAAATGATTTTGCTCGGGCGCCGCATCTCCGCAGAAACGGCTCTCGCCTGGGGCCTCGTGCAAGCGATTTTGCCCGCGGGACAAGACCTTCTCTCGGCCGCTCTCGCCTACCTCGCGCCCATTGCCCAGGGCGCGCCGCTCGCCCTTGCGTGCGCGCTTGAAGCGGTCGATCGGTCCTTCGATGAGTCCCTCAAAACGGGCCTAGACGTCGAGTTGACGGTGTATGACCGTTTGATCCCGACGTATGACCGGCGTGAAGCCCTCACGGCGTTCGCAGAAAAGCGTAAGCCCGTCTTCACGGGGCGTTAGCCGGGCGCCATCGCGACGCAATCTCAGGCGATTTGCAGGCAATAACGAGATCGCACCTCGGGCGTGACGCGAACCTGGGCTCGGGCGTTCAGCCCTCGAACGCGATTTTCTCGGCGTCTGTGAAGAGGCCGTCGAGGTCGTACATGTGCCGCGCGTCTTCGGTAAAAACGTGCGCGACCACATCGCCGAAATCGAGCAAGATCCAAATGCCCGTGCTCTGGCCTTCAACGGAAATCGATCGGCGCCCTAGCTTCTTTTTCGCTTCGTCTTCCATCGCCTGGGCGATCGCAACGGTCTGCCGCTCGGTGCGGCCACTGGCGAGAACGAGGACGTCGGCGTAGTCGAGGCGACCGCGCACATCGATGACCTCCACTTGAAGCGCCTTCTTGTCGATGCTCGCGTTGGCCATCACCTTGCCAAGTTCTGCGGCGTCGTCGACCTGATCGAGCGCCTTCGCTTTGCGGGCGCGCGCGCGGGCTGGCAGCGGAAGCTCCGCACCTTTCGACGCGACGGACGCCAGCAATGCCGCGCCTTTTGCGGTCTTCACCGCGGTCGGTCGTGGGGTGGCTGTACCCGGCGCAGGGACCGCCTTTTTTGCCGCCGCCTTCGCGCGCACCGGCTTGGCGTCCGCCGCAACACTGGTCTTGCGATGGGACGTCGCGAGGGTTGGCCGCGAGTTTTCTGGGGCTGGAACGGCCCGGGTCGTTGCTCGCTTTTTTGCAGGCGCGCGCGGGGTGCTGCTCTCGGCGGCTGCGGTCTTTTTTGGGGCGCGCGGGGAGGTCGTCTTTTTCGGGGCTGCCACGAAGCAAAGGTTAACACAAAACCCGGCCTCAAAGCACCTGTTGCGCGCCCGAAAAGGCGTCGTCGCGTCGACCGGTCACGCGCGAACTTGGCCGTCCCCCACAATCACCCATTTCATCGTTGTGAGCGCCTCAAGCCCCATGGGGCCCCTCCAATGCAAGCGGCTGGTCGCAATGCCCATTTCGGCACCGAGGCCGAGCTCGCCCCCGTCGTGGAAGCGCGTTGAGGCATTGACCGCAACACACGCGGCGTCGACCTCGTGGCGCCAACGCATCGCGTGGTTCGCATGGGGCGTGCATATAGCCTCTGTATGACCAGAACCATACTGAGCGATGTGCCGAAGCGCGCCGTCGAGGCCGTCGACGACTCGGACTGCGAGCGTGGGCGCGAGAAACTCATGGCCCCAGTCGTCGCTCGTAGCGATGTGGGCTTGCGGGTAGATGGCGCGCGCGACTTCGCAGGCTCGCAGCTCGCAGCCCGCGCGCGTCAGTGCCTCCAGCATTGGGGGCAAAAGTCGCGCCGCATCGACGGCGTCGACGAGGAGGCACTCGGTGGAATTGCACGTGCCGGGACGCTGCATTTTCCCGTTTAAAATGAGTTCGGTGGCCATGGCGACATCGGCCCCGCGGTCGACGTAAAGATGGCACACGCCTTTGTAGTGTTGCACGACGGGCACGCGAGCCTCGTCGACGACCGCGCGAATGAGCGCCTCGCCGCCTCGCGGAATCGCCAAATCGACAAGGCCATCGAGGCGAACCAATGCGCGAACCGCGGCCCTGTCGGTGAACGGCAATAGCGTGACGGCCTTTGCATTGAGGCCTTGCGAAGCGAGCGCTTCTCCAGCGACCTGCGCCAAAACCTGGCTCGTACGAAAGGCCTCGCGACCTCCTTTGAGGACGGCGCCATTTCCGCTTTTGATGCAGAGTGCAGCTACATCAATCGTCACGTTTGGCCGCGCCTCGTACACCATGGCGATAAGGCCGATGGGCACCGCCACACGCTGAACGACCATGCCGTTGGGGCGCACGCGCTCTTCGATCAAACGGCCACAAGGGTCCGGCAGCCGAATGATGTCTTCGACGCTTTTTGCCAGGGATTCAATGCGCGGCGCATTGAGGATCAATCGATCAATGAACGAAGGATCGGCACCTTTTTCCGCCGCGTCGGCTACGTCTTTGGCGTTGGCGTGGGCAATCGCGTCTACGGACTTTCGCAAGCCGTCGGCGATGGCCGCGAGGACGGCGTTCTTGGTTTCTGTCGACGCGAGGGCGAGTCCGCGCATGGCGATCTTTGCATTCTGCACGTTCTCGCGAACCGCCAACTCGAGGGCCTCGCCGGTCAGCGTCGATGCGACCGCGGTCATTCGGCAGCCATCGGCATGCAGCGCCCGATGTCGTCGATCACACCCGGTTGACGCGGGTCGGATTGAGGCCCCCAGGCCAGCGGGGCGCAGCGAAGACCCGGCGCGCAGATGATTCCTGCGATGCCTCCACAAGGCTCACCGATGGCCGCCAATGAGCGCGAGGGAGTGCCCGGATTTTGCGCCGAAGCGGCAGGCTCATCGACACAGGCGGAAAACAGTGGGGCGGCGAGAAGAAGCGCCGCGGCGGAAATGCGCATCACCCTGTCCTAGTCTGTTTTTGCGCGGATTTGTGCAGACCGAATTCGTTCAGACATCCCTTTTTTATCGGCGATCACCCGGGCACCGAGGTGGGCCCCAGACCCGGGGCAACGCATGGTACAATCGCCCGAATGGGCTTTGGTGGCGTACGCAGAGTGGGCGTGATTGCGGCGGCGGTGCTTTGCCTCACGGGCAGGGTCTCGGCTTCGGGCGGGCCTACCAAAAAGTCCGCGCCACCGGCCCCAGCGCAGCCGCCCGCGGCCATTGCCGTGGCCGACGACGCCGAAGCTTCGCGCGGGCTCGCAAGGCAGCACTTTGAGGCCGCCAAGCAGCTGCACGCGGCGGGCCGTTACCGCGAGGCGGCGGAAAAATTGGAGCTCGCAATCAAGTGTGATCCGTCGGGCAAAGACCTCGTTTACAACCTCGCCCTCGTGCGTGAGCGTCTCGCGGAACCGAACGAAGCGCTCGTCCACATTGACCGTTACCTCACGATGAATCTCGAGCCCGCCGAGCGTCAAAAGGCGGAGTCTTTTCGCCGTCGCCTCGAGGGTTCCCGCGAAGAAATCGCTGAAAAAAGACGGAAGGTTGTCGTCGTGCCCATTGCTGTCGAGAGCGAACGCGCCGTCGACGAGTGGGTCTGGCTTCCCCTCGCCGGGGCCGGCGTCGCGGCGGCGGCTGGCGCGGTGCTGGGCGCCCTCGCGCTGGGCACACGACCGAGCGGTTTTGTCACCGGCCGCGACGGCACCTACGACGACCTCGCCGCGCGAACGAGCGAGGCCCATTCGTACGCGGTTTTTGCCGATGTGAGTTGGGCTGTCACCGCGTTGGGGCTGGGCCTCGCATCGGGTTTCTATTTTGGTCGCGACGCGGTTCCCGTCGCCATGCGCGCGGGCGGTCAAGAGCAATGATTCGCGTCTTCATCGTGCTCGCGGTTGCCGCTTTGGCCGCCGCTTCGTGCAGCGTGGTGGTGCCCGCGGAGCTGCCCGCATTTAGCTGCATGGTGCACGGAGTTTCCGTCTGCGGCGGTGGAGAATTTTGCAACGCCTCCGCCGCATGCGAAGTCTGTTTTGCGAGCGAAATCGCGTGCGACGGCCTCGACGAAGACTGCAATGGCGCAGCCGACGACGGCAATCTGTGCGGCGGGCTCGCGTGCGTTTCTGGCCGCTGCGAGGACCCGACCGACGGCGGCGCGCCGCCCTCCGATGGCGCGGTGGTGCCCGTCGACTCCGCTGCGCCTCCCGATGTTTACGTCTGCTCGGTGGCCAATTGCCCAGCCCCGGGCGCGTGCGACGAGAAGACCAACAGCTGCGTCCGCGGGGGCAGCGTAGCGCTCGGTGGCGCGTGCACGGCGTCGTCGGTGTGTGCGACGGGGGTGTGCTCCGAAGCGGGCGCATTTCCCGCGAGTTGGCTCACCGCGGGCCGATTTTGCACGCAGGTATGTTGCGCCTCCAGCGAGTGCCCCGCGGATGCCATCTGCGCGGCCACGGGCACCGGCGGACGGTACTGCGTGCAGGCCTCGAGACTCGCGGTACCGGCCCTCGGAACAAAGGCCGTGGGCGAGAGCTGCTCCGCCCCCAGCGCGTGCCGCAGCGGTCGATGCGAGGCGAGCATTTGTGTCGATGTATGCTGCACGGATAGCAACTGCCCGGGCGCGCTTCGCTGCGGGATGAGCAGAGTTTCGCTCGGCGGAACGCAGGGAGAGGGGCTTCATTGCCGGAGTGTCAGCAGCGGGCCCGCGAGGGCACCGAACGCCACATGCACGAGCGCAGGTCAGTGCGCGAGCGGCATTTGCCGCACGGTAAGTTCGGGCGTTTTGGAGCCATCTTTTTGCATGGCCCCGTGTTGCGCATCGGCCGCATGCGGAACGACGATTGGCGTCCTCGCCATCACTCAGCTTCGGTGCGGCTACGAGCGTCCTGGGGGTGCGAGCGTTGTCGTGACGAGCTGCCGCGAGGCGGCGAACGGTTCCGGAAAACAGGTAGGCCTCGCCTGCGCCATCGACAGCGATTGCTTCTCGAACCAATGCGACTCGGTTATCGGAAAGTGCACCGATGTCTGTTGCACAAACGACGACTGCGCGCGCCTCGCGGCGGGCTGGCGGTGCGTTCCGAGTTTTCATTTGAGTCCCAACGCGCCTCGCTGCCAGCCCCCGAGCTGAGCTCCCGGCGCGACCAAGAAAAAAGATACGTGGCGAGATCGCGCGCGCTGCGGTTAGTGTTTGCGCGCATTTCACAGGAGTTGGTCGATGTCTCACTACAGCGCTAAGTTTCAGTGTTTTTCTGGCTGCGATGGGTCTTACCCAGTCACTACGGCCATTTACCGATGCCCAAAATGCGGCGGGCTGTTGGAGGTGAAGCACGACATGGCCGCCCTCAAAGACCGCAGCGCCGCCGCGTGGATGCGGCTTTTCGACGAGCGTTACATGCGCACGTCGTGGCCCTACGGCAGCGGCGTTTGGGGCAAGCGCGAGTGGGTCATGCCCATGGTCACCGACGACGCCATCGTCTCCACGGGCGAGGGCGGCACGAACCTTTTCTGGGCCGAGCGCTTGGGCAAACAGGTCGACGTGCCCGACCTCTGGATCAAGCAATGCGGCAATGCGCACACCGGGTCTTTCAAAGACTTGGGCATGACGGTGCTCGTCTCGGTGGTGCGCCACGGCATGTTGCGCGGAGAGCTCAATCCGCGGGCGATTGCCTGCGCTTCGACCGGCGATACCTCCGCCGCCCTCGCCGCCTATGGCGCCGCAGCGGGCTTGCCCGTCGTGGTTCTTTTGCCGCGCGGAAAGGTCTCAACGGCCCAGCTCGTGCAGCCGCTCGCCCATGGCGCGAAGGTGTTGCAACTCGAAACCGACTTCGACGGCTGCATGGAGATCATCCAAAAGCTTGCCGCCGAGGGTCTCGTCTATCTCGCTAACTCCATGAATCCATTGCGAATCGAGGGACAAAAAACCGTCGCGATCGAGATGGTGCAACAGTTCGATTGGGAGGTTCCCGACTGGGTCGTGATTCCGTCTGGAAATTTGGGGAACGCGTCAGCGCTCCACGCGGGCTTCGAGATGATGCGCGAACTCGGGGTGATTCAGCGACTTCCGCGCCTCTTGGTGGCGCAGGCGGCAAACGCAGACCCTATGTATCAAGCGTATGTGGCTGGTAATGAGATAGTCGCGCCCATCGTGGCGAAACAGAGTCATGCGAGTGCGATCCAAATTGGCAATCCCGTCAGCGCGCCGCGAGCGATGCGCGCCCTGAAGGCGATGAACGGCGTCGTCGAAGAGGCGACGGAGCAGGAGCTCGCGGATGCCTGCGCGCGGGCCGATCGCACGGGACTTTACACGTGTCCGCATACGGGCGTGGCACTGGCGTGCGTGTTCAAGCTCCGCGAAAAGGGCGTCATCCAAAAGAGCGATCGCGTCCTCGTGGTCTCCACGGCGAACGGCCTCAAGTTCACGGAGTTCAAGCGCGGCTATCACGAGAAAGCGTTCCCGGAACTCGACTCGCGGCTTCGCAACGAGCCCGTTGTTCTTCCGGCCAACGTCGATGCGGTGAAAGCCGCCCTGGCCTGAGTGGCCTGAGTGGCCTGACGTGGCCGACGGGCGTGGCCTGACCCCCAAAAAGGCTGAGCCCGGCCTTTCGGCCGGGCTCAGGGAATCGGCCCGCTTTGGGAGGGGGGATGGGAGCGAACCGACTCACGGCCCAACGTGCGGAGGGGAGCCCACAACGCCGACCCACAGAAAACATGTGCCAGCGGAGCCCAAGATGCAAGGCGCATGGATGATCCCAGGTGTTTTTTTTGGAAGAAAACGCTTCTCGCGCATTCGTTTCGCCGCCCTGGGGAACAAATTAGGTACGGAAGGCAAAAATCGGTCCAGAATGGGCGAAAACCCATAGACCCAGCGGGCTCACGAAGCACGATGCGGTCTTGGCCGCGCCGCCGAAAGGCCTGTATACAAGGGCGAGGGCCGCTTTCCATTTCAGCCCTTTGAGGTCTCTTGAGCCGCATTCTGATCGTCGACGACAGCCCTTCGATACGAGCCCTTCTCGGCGATAAACTTCGTCGGGCTGGGTACGATGTGGTCGAGGTCGCAGACGGGATCGAGGGTGCGCAAAAGGCCCTCGAGGTGTCGCCCGACGTCGTCATCACCGACTTTTGGATGCCGGGAATTTCAGGCTTGCAGCTGTGTCGGCTGTTGAAGGCCGAGAAGGCCACGCAGCACGTGCCCGTGGTTCTTCTCACGGCCACCGAAGACCGAAAAACGCGTTTTTGGGCGCGCAACGCCGGGGCCGCAGCCTTCGTCAACAAGACGCAACTGGGCGACATCGGCAAGGTCGTGGAGCAGGTCATGAGCGAGGGCTCTTTCCTCAGCTACGACGAAGTCGATGTGCGCGGGCTCGAGCTTCACGGAGCCGTGCAAGAGCGTTTGTCGCAGCTTCTCGATCACCTTCTTTTCGATTCCGTGGTGGCGGGCCAGGTTCGCCAACTCGCTGGAAACGTTGCAGAATTCGAAGACTTTTTTCGCGCCCTAACCGAGGTCGCGAGCGAGATCATGACGTACCGTTGGTTCGGCCTCTCCCTCGCCGAAGAACGCAAATGCTTGATCCACACGCATCCCAATATTTCCGAAGAGGCCGTGCGTGAGGCGCGGGAGGCATTCAGTCTTCCCGCCGATGTGAGCATCGAACTTGTGACCGGCGAACAGCCTGCTGCCACGAAAACGCACCGCACGATTCTTCAGCCCGTCATGCATTCGTTCGCGCCGATCGGGTACGTCGCGATCGGCAGCGACCGCAAACATTCGTCGGCAGAAGACGATCGATTTGTTCGCATTGTCGCGCGCGAACTGCCCGTGCCTCTTGAACTTATGCGCGCCATGAAGCGGGCCACAACCCTCGCGTCCACCGACGGTCTCACGGGTCTCATGAACCGGCGCGCGTTCATCGAACAGATGGAGGTCGAGCGCGCGCGCGCCGAACGAAGCGGGTTTTCAACTGCATTTTTGCTCCTCGACATCGACCACTTCAAGAAGGTCAACGACACCATGGGCCACGCCGCCGGAGACGCCGTTCTCAAGGGCGTATCGGCGGTTCTCAAGCGCTTTGGCCGCAAGAGCGACTACGTGGCGCGGTGGGGCGGCGAAGAGTTCATGGTGGCACTCACGCAAACACCCGTGGCGGGCGCGCGCATCGCGGGCGAGAGGCTGCGTCGTGCGATTGAGGGCGCGCAGCACGAGCTTCCTGAGGGCGGCTTCCACGGGGTCACCGCGTCGATCGGTTTGGCCATCGTGTCGGGCGCGTGGAGGCTCGACGCCGTCGTGGCAAAAGCCGACGAGGCACTTTACGTCGCCAAATCACGCGGTCGAAATCGCGTGGAACTCAGCGAGCCCGCGAGCCAATAAGCGGGCGCGGGCGCCACAGGCCGACGCGGGTTCCGAGTTGACGGGCGCGCGTCAGTCGAGGGCCGCGCCGCACGCGCACAACGCGGGCTTCGCCGTTCGCAAATAGATGCGCTCGCAGCGTTTGCACAGGCTGCCATCGGACTCAAAAGCGATGGTCTTGCCGCTGTGCGCGCATCGTCGCCCCGCGAGCTGCACGGGCTCCAGCGGCAAAAGTTCGCCCGCCGCGGGCAAGGGAGCGCCGACGGTCTCGCGGATCTTTCCCTGCAAAACATGCGGAACGCGGACGGCCGACTCGGCGACAAGGGCCGCGACGGCCCCGCGATATGTGTGCAGATTGCACATTTCGTCGACGGGTGCACCGAGGACCGACTGGCCGCGGACGCGGGCGCATTTTCCTTCGATCGCGACGCTCTCAAGGGCGTGCCACGGCACCCGAATGAGGTCGGCCTTTTCGAACGCGACACCGCCCGCGCCCACGCGCATGGCAACGCCGCGCGCCATCGAGAGCCACGTCGCGACGCCCAAACAGGCGGCCGCCGTCAGAAGAAGCGGCGTTGTGAACGGCGCTGCATCGGCCTGCGAACTTTGTAGGTAAAATCCTACCGCTCCGGCCCCCGCGAGCAGCGCGCCGCTGTTGAGAAACAGCATGAAGACGCCCGCCGGTGCGCCGCTGGAGGGCTCAAATCGGAGCTCCGTGCGCGGAGAAATCGAGCCCGGTGAAGGCGAAGGGGGAGGTGGAGAAAGTGGCGGCGTCGTCATGGTCAGGCGGTGGCTAGAAGTGCGAGAGCCTCTTTGAGAAGCGAGGCAAGATCGGTGTCGGCGATGCGCGCCGAAAGCTTTTCAACGGCGTGTTCTGCGCGCACGGCCTTGTAGCCCATCGACACGAGGGCGGAGTGGAGCTGCCTCGCCTTCCCGTCTTTTTCGGGGCCGGTCGTTCGACGCGAAGTGCCTGATTCTTCAGCGGTTGCCGGGAGTTTGTCCCGGAGCTGCACCGTCAGAACTTCGGCTGTTTTGGCCCCGATACCCGAGAGTTTTTTTAGCGTGGCGACGTCGCGATCTTCCACCGCCCGACGCAATTCGCCAATGCCAATTTGACCAAGTATGCCCACAGCGAGCTTCGGCCCCACGTTCGGAACGCCAATGAGAATCCGAAAAACGTGCCTCTCCGCCTCCGTCGCGAAACCGAAAAGCGCGAACTGATCTTCACGCACGTTCGTATGAATCGCCAAGACGATTTCGCCCCCGACCTCGCCGCGCGCCCGGCCGATGGTGCCGAGCGGGCAGTGGACTTCGTAGCCAACCCC
>CAMCKZ010000054.1 GCA_945875545.1 Polyangium aurulentum
CGTCGAAGCCCGTGAGGCGGCGGAGATTCTTGGGAATCAGTTTCGGCGAGAAGCTGCCATCTCGGTCTCTCGGTACCTGTATCGTGAGGGGGCCGCTCTCGGTTTTGACGGTTTTTTCCGTGTACCCGTTGCGGCTGTTGGCCCTTCGACCCTCCTCGATCTTGTCACCTTTGCCGTAGCCGAGGTGATCCTCCATCTCGCTTTCGAGAAGTTGCTCCACAAGGGATTTTTTGATTTCTTGAAAGAGACCTGACGGACCGAAGAGATCCTCAGGCTTTTGTACCAGTTTGGCGAGCTCTCGGAGGAGCTCGGGCTTGATTCTCGGGGCTAACAAATTCATCGGTCACACTCCTGTCTGAAGATGTGCCGGAAAAATCAAGTTACACAAAGTTTCTGACATTCCTCCCAAGGGCGCTGTCGGCCTTGCCCCAATAACGCGAGAACACTTCGGCCTCGTTCTCTGGCTCGTTCTCTGGCATCTCGGCCTCCGGGCACGAAGTCTCTCCCACTTGAGCCGCCAAGTCCAAGGATAAATTTCGGGGTCTACGGAATAGAGCAGGGTAGTTTATGCCGGCAACTGGCCATGGCGCGCCCTCCCAAAGACGCGGGGCGACGTCGCCCTGGCACGCTTTTGCCCCAACTCGGGTCACCCTGCTTGGAATCAAGCGCCGTGCTTGACCCCTACTCGGGCCAACCCCATCGTATCCCAGTTGCTGCGCAGCCTGGGCGATGGGTCCCCGGTGCAGGGGTAAAGCGCTGCACGTCAGCCCTACCCGGGTCAGCCGAGGGGCGGCAAAGTGCCGTGCTTTAGGGCCCCTCGGGTGGCGCGGGTAGGGGCAAAGGGCCGCGCACCAAAGGCCCCCGGTGAAGGGACTAGGGGCAAAAGCGTGGAAAGACCCTCTAACGCTCTCCAGCCGTACAAGAGAGGATGGGGGGGACCCATCCCCCAGGCTCGGGCGGAACTGGGATAGGATGGGGTTACCTCCGTCGCGAGCGCCCGAGCCCGCGTCCGCCGTACAAGAGCGGAGTCACCGTCCACCCGTGGGCCAGCAGGAGCTCCCCCGCCGTCACCGCGATCGCCACGGACGCCCGGGGACCAGGGACGGAAAGCAGCGACCCGGGGAGGGACACGGGGAGGGACACGGGGAGGGACACCGTGAAGTCCACCCACACGTTCCCGCTAGGGACAACGCGGGGTTCGACCCCGACCTCGACCCCGTTCACCGCGATGCGGACCGTGGCCCCGACGACCGGTGCCACCGGCGCCACACGGACGATTAGTATTGTGCCCGCGGCCGATACACTCTCGAAGGTCACCCGGTCGCCGGCGCGCATCGCGAGGCCGCCATCGAAGACCCGCGTCCCCGTCGAGGCCATGCGCACCTGAAAGCTGCGCGGCAGAGGGCGGCTCGTTTCCACCCGGTGAAACTCCTCGCTCGGCAGCTCGCCGAAATCGATGCCGTCGATGACCCGCGACTGCGGCATGCCCGGGGGCCAATCGCCCGTGTGCAGCAGAGACCAGTTTGCCTCGTACACAATCTTTTCCGGGCCGCCGCAGATGACGTTGTCGGTCACGGGAAAGCGCTGGAGCTCGCGGCCAAAGCTCTCGGCCACGAGGGGAAACCACTTTGGGTAGATGGCCAAGTGACTCGGCAGCTCCGCCGCCGGCACAAGCTCCAAAAGTTCGAGGGACGCGCCAGCACCGAAGCGATGGGCCCGCGCGAAGGGCAGTTTGCGAAAGCCGCCGAGGCCCACGAGGTCGAGGGCCGGAACGCCGGTGAAGTACGGAATCGCGCCCGCGTCGTTCAGAAGGACCCGCGTGGGCTTCGCCGGGAGGTTCGCGAGAAACTGCGCCGCGCGCCCGTGCTGCATTTGAATGTTCGCGCACGCCTTCGCGAAGTGCACGCGCCACCGATCGTAGGCCCCGGCGTTCGTCAAAAGCGTGACCAGGGCAAACAATGCCCACGCGCCGGCGACGGGACGCGCCTCGCGGTACTGCGTCCACGCGGCGGTGATTCCCGCAGCCGCGGCGATGAGCCAGAGGGCGCGCGCGGGCATCAGGTAGCGGTCCAGGTGGTGAACAACCGACGCGTTCGCCGCGGGCGTGAGCGTCCACGCGCCGGCCACGAGCACCAGCGACAAGAGGAAAAACTCGACGTCATCGAGAGACGAAAAGGCGATCGCCGCCCCGGTAAATCCCAGGAAAAGGTAGCCCGCGACGGCCTGCGTGACGTCCCCCGCGAAGAGGGTCGTGGGCACCCACGCGACGGCAAAACACGCGAGGGCGAGGGCGGGCAGACGCCTGCGAAAAGCCCCGGGCAAGAGGGCTGCGGCGAAGGCGGCGGCGCCCATGGAAAAGTACGGATCGAGCGTGGGCGCATGGGGGCCGAGCTCCGCTGTGCGCGACAGAATTCGCCGCATCGCAAAGACCGCGTTCGAGGCGAGTTGCGCCGCGGTTTCGTCCTCACTTGCAAGCGGATTGGCGGTGACAAGTTTCGCTATCGAGCCGGTGGTGGCGAAGGACCCGGTCGTTGCAAAGTACACGCACGAGGCGGCAACGGTCACCGCGAGGGCCGGCGCAAAGGCTGCAAAAAAGCTCATGGCGCGGGGGATCGGCGGCGCGCCAAGGGCGGCGCGAGAAGGGCGTCCGCATGCGACGACGAAGCCGATGACGAGACTCGTGACGAGGCCCTCGGGCCGCGCGAGAACCGCAAGAACACCGGCGCCCGCGAGCAGCGCCAACGTTTTTCGCGACGGTGAAACGCGGTGATCGTGGGCCGCGCGCAGCATCGCCGCGGTGCTCATAAAGACGAGCGAGAATTCCATCGCGGAAAACGCGTGCCAAAGCAGGGGCCCATCGCACGCGAGGAGGGCCGCGGTGAGCCACGGCGTCCACGGGCTGACCCGCGAAAGGGGCTTGGCCAAGAGGGCGAAACCCAAGGCCAAAAGCGCGACGCTGAGGACCTGCGCCGCGGGAACGATGAGCACCCCTTTGGCACCGAGCGACCAGGGAATCGCCAGGAGAAGCGGCCACAGCAGGCTTGTTCCACCGCTCGAAATGCCGTCGCCCGCGATCCAGTGAAACGGCGCGCCCACCGCCGCATTGCGCGCGAACATCGCGTGAATGTAAGCGTCGTCGAGGGGCGGTGACCACGTGCCGCCGGTGTGCGCGAGCATCTCAGAATCGAAGTGCCAGAGGCTCGCGGAAAAACACAGCGCGACGAACAAGATGTAAAGCGCATGCAGCTGCGCGGGGCCGCGGCGGGTGGCGGGTGCCGCGAAGAGGCTCATGGGGCGGCGCCCGGGCGAATGGATTCCGGCGCGGGGCAGGTCTTTCCCCAGCCGCGAAGAAAGTGCCCGAAGAGGGCGGCGGAGGGCAGAACCTCGGACTCGTCTTTCTTGATGTCGTCGGGGGTGGCGATGCTACCCACAGCAATTTCCGGCCCAAGAGGCGTTCCCGCGGGGTCGAAGACAAACAGTTCTCCGAGGGAGTTGAGCCCCGCGACCGCTGCGCCGGGGCGCGAGAGCAGGGCCCAATCTGGCGACGTGCGTTGGCCGCCCATCGTGTGCCAGCGCTTCGACTCGGGCAACGTCTTCAACGGCGTCGCGTGGGAGAGCAGCGCGAGAACGATTGTTGGAAGATCGTTTTGTGAAATGGGGCCGGCGCTGAGCGCCAACTGCGCCGCGGTGAGAGCTTCGCGGAGCTCGTTCGCGTGGGCATGATGGCGAACGAGGGCCTCGGGCACGTGCAGAAGAAAGGGGATCTGACTCTTCGGCCGCACTTGGCGAACCGCTGAAGAATCCCAGGTGAATATGTCGGTCGTCGAATGGTCGGCGCTCGCGAGTACGAGGGTTTCTGCGGCCTCGGGGGTGCCATCGATGGCGACGATGGCCTTCTCGAGGGCGGCGTCTGTGTACGAAAAAGTGATGAGCCGCAGCCGTTCTTCTTCCGAAATCGTGCGGCCCGGCGTGGCCTCGGCGGCGCGGTCGTAGACCACTTGCGGCGTGTCGATCGGCGAAATAAACGGCGTGTGGTGCGAGAGCGTGGGCCAGATCCACCAGGCAAAGGGCGCCTGCGGTGTGGCCTTCAAGAGCGCCATCAACTCGTCGACCATGGCGAGGTCGCTGATGCCCCAGCCCCCGTGCGGGAGGCCGGTCGGCAGCGCTGTTTCGCTGTGAATATGACGAATTCCGTGCAGCCGGAGAAAGTCGTCGACGCCATCGAAAGAGATTTCAGCGCCGTAAAGAAAGTGCGTTTCAACCCCCGCATCGACCAAGACATCGGGCAAACAGCGCAGGGGAATGGCCCCGAGATCGCGCGCGGAGCTGATGTTGAAGCCCATGGTGCCGAGGCCGCACATCGCGGCGCTGAGGCCTTGAGAAGACCTCGATCCGGCTTGAAAGAAATGAGGAATGGTGAGGTCGGGGCTTTTGCGTGCGAGGGCGTTTTCGATGAGCGCGTTGGTGGCGGGAGCGAAAACCCGAGAGGCCTTGGGGTTCAGGGCGTGCAGGTCGTCGGCGCGGAACGATTCCAAGAGAATTTGCACGAAACGGCGCGGCGGCGCGGGCGTATCGAAGAGCACCGCGGAGAGGCTTGTGAGGGCGCGCACGAGGGCCGGGGCGCGGGTGTCGGCGAGGGGCAGGGGACGACGAAATGGGTGCAGGGTGCAGTCAACTCCGTCGAGGTTGGCGGGCGCGGGCAAGCCGAGCATGCGGGCGCCCGGGGCCTCAAGGGCGGGGTTGAAGTGGGCGCGTTCGATGGCGCCCATCACGCCGTAGCGCACGTTGCTTTCCGCGAGCATCGGGTGGAGGAAGGTGTGAAACGGCGAGCCAGCGACCTCGCTGTCGCCGAGGCGTGGAAAGAGAATTACCCCAGGAAAGTGAGGGATTCCCCCGGCGATCGTGAGCAAGGTGCTGGCGGTGAGGGCGCCGGCGAGGGCCTGGGCCGGGGCGTGCGCGCGGAGCGATGCGATGGCCCGCGACCAGGGAAAAGAAATCGCGGCGATGAGCAGGAGGCCCATGAGAATGGGACGAGCGTGGCGACCGTAAAGAAAAACGTGGAGCGCGCTCGTGACGAAACTGGTGTCTTTGAAGCCGCCGATGAGGTCAAACCACGTGGGAAACGTGCCGCGCTGAATCGAGAATTCGGAGAAGCAACAGCTCGTGACGAGGGCGGCCAGGGCGGCCAGCGGGGTGGCGATAAAGAGGGCCGAATGCCAGGGTCGCCTCGCGACGAAAGCCCTGGTAAAAAGCAGGGGAAAAGCCAAAATCAGGCCGACGGTCGGGCCGAGGTCGAAGGCGTCGCGGGCAACGCCCGAGAGAAACATTTGGGTCGAATCGCGGCCCAGGTTTTCTTGCCACTGGGCGAGCGCGTAGCGCCCCGGTGCCACGCCCACGACGACCAGCGCGGAGGCCAGAAAACTGTAAAGGGCCCCGGCTCCGAAGGCGCGCGCCGCCGAAAAGCGCGCGGCGTGCGGCGAAGGTGCGAGCGGTTCGTTCGCGGGGTCGGAGGGGGAGGGACGGGAGCTCGCGGCCCAGGTCAAGGCTGGTGACGCGCGAGCGTTCGGAGGGCTTCGAGAATGTCTTCGCGCTGGGGAACCGAGGCTTTTTCCAGGTTATCCGCGAGGCCAATGCCTGGCAAGTGCTTGCCCGCGAGAAGCTTGGGCGGCGCGTGAAGCTCGTAAAAAAGTTCTTCGACGGTGCGGCGAATGAGGTGTTCGCCGAAGTTTGTGATCTCGGTGTCTTCGTTCACGAAGAGCACGCGGCCGGTTTTGCGGATCGACGCGGAGAGCGCCGGCCAATCGTAAGGGTGCAGCGATCGCAGATCGATGACCTCGACGGAAATGCCCTCGGGCGCGAGGGTTTCTGCGGCGCCGGTGCACTCGCGAACCATGCGCCCGTAACAGACGACGGTCACGTCGGTGCCGGTGCGCACCATGCGCGCGACGCCAAACGGAATCAGCGTGTCGGGGGTTGCGGGCCATTGGGGCACCCACTGGCTTCGGTCGCCGATGGGCGCGTCGATCATTTTTGAGAGGGTGCGTTCGTCGGGTTCACCGGGAATTTCCTCGCCGGGCGCGTGCTTGACGCGCATGAGGGCTTTCGGAATCAGCACCATCACAGGGTTCGGATCGGCGATCGCCGAGAGCATCAGGCCGTAGGCATCGAGGGGAGTGGAAGGCATCACGACCTTCCAGCCCGGGAGCCGCGTGGCCTGCGCATCGAACGAGTGCGAATGGTAAATGCTGCCGTGAATTCCCGAGCCGACGGGGGTCATGATGACCATCGGGCAATTCCAGTCGCCGCCGGAAGACCACGCCATGGCGCCCGCGAGCTTCAGCAAATCGATGACGTTGAACGCGTAATCGCAGAATTGAATTTCGACGACGGGGCACTGGCCCGCAAGCGCGAGACCGATGCCCGCGCCGACGAGACCGCGCTCGTCGAGGGGCGAATTCCACGTGGTGCGAAGGCCCTGGGTGGCTGTAAAAACCCCGCCCAAAGGCGCGCCCACGTCTTCGCCAAAAATGTCGGTGACGCCGAAACGCTCTTCGCCAACGTGGAGCGCGAGGCGCACCGCTTGAACCATGGTGGCCATGTCAGTTGCTCCCCTTGGTCGACGACCGGCGCGCGACGTGGTTCGTCTCTTCGAAGACGTGGGTGAACGCGTCTTCGGGCAACGGCATCGCCTCGTCGCGAACGCTCTTCGCGGCCTCAAGAAATTCTTGCGTGATGGCCGAACGCATTTCGTCGGCCTCGTTGCGCGTGAGGTAGCCGCGCTGCTCCAGGGTCTTTTCGAAGGCCGGGAGGCAGTCGAATTCGTCGGCCACAAAGTTCGCGCCAGACGACGAAGAGTGACCATAAAGGCGAGAAACCATAACCTCCAAGAGGTAGGGTTTTCTCTCGGTTCGCACGTATTCCATCACGTCTTGAAGTGCAAAGTACACCGACTCCGGGTTGTACCCATCGATGGTCACCGTGCGCATGCCGAAAGCCTTGCCGCGGTCGCTGATGAAGCGTTCGCCGTGCTGCGTGCTGGCGGGGGTTGAGATGCCGTAGGTGTTGTTGGTGACGACCATGAGCACGGGCAGTTCGTTGCCGGGCCGCGTGGACCAAATCATGCACGACGCAAACTCGCCTTCCGCCGTGCCCGCGTCGCCGCCGGTGACGATGGAAATACCGCGACCGCCGGCCCGTTTGTTCGCAATCGCCGAGCCCGGTGCCATGGCGTATTGCACCTCGATGGGGCTCGAAACGGGCACGAAATTCCACTTGCGGATCGAAACGTGCCCCGCGAAATTGCGCCCGCGCGAGAACGGATCCGACGCGGTGCTTTTCATCTGCCGCATGAAATCGACGGGGTTCGCACCCATGGCGAGCGCCACGGCGTTCGACCGGTAATGCAGATGCAAGTAATCGAACTCGGGCCCCTCGCCTTTGTGCACCAAGAGGCCGAGCGGAACGTTGAACGCTTCTTCGCCCGGGCCGCCGATCCAGAAGTAGCCATCTCCCTGTTTTTGCATGCGAATCAAGCGCTCTTCGAGGAGCCTGGCTCGCAGCATGAGCGCGTGAATGTGCAAGAGCGTCTCTTTGGGGAGCTCGCGCTTTTCGGACGGCGTGGAAATGACGGCGGGGGCCGGGGTCATGGCCGCGAGCCTTGGCCGAGGCAGGGCGCAGCGTCAAGCCCAATCAAGGCCGCTAGCCGCCCCAAGAAGGGCCTTTGCGCCGAACAACACCGTGTTCGCGGCTCCGCGTTTACCGTTCGATGTCGAGGCCTTCGGGGGCCACAAACTCGATGGGCGATCCGTCTTCGTAGGTCATCCAGTGGTGCGCGAGCCACGACTCGGTGACGCACGCGTAGCCGCCGCGGCCCCAGCCTTCGCTCCAGCTATTCGCGACGATAATGCACGTGCCGCCCTCGCTGCGCTGCATGGCCGCGGGCATTTTGATGTACCCGACCGCGAGGTACGCGTGACCGGCCGCGTGCATTCCCGAGGCTTTGGGCGCCTTGAGGGCGTCGGCGAGGGTGATGAATCCGCTCTTCGCTTTGAAGAAGTTATCCGACAGGCGCGTGCCGAGAACCACGGGCCGATTTGCGTTCAACGACGCGAGGAGATCGCCGTGGGTTCGCACGCCGCGCACGCCGGTGACGCGCGCCACGCCTCGCCCGCAGGTGCGCTCGAGGGGGGTCTGCGTGTCGTTGCCGACGACGGGCGACGGAACATAAGGGCAGGCGCTTTCCAGGGCTTGATCGTACCCCTTGTTCTTCACTGAAATGTCATAACCGGTGCCCGCCCACGTGCCGCCGTCGGCGCAGCTCGCCTTCGCGCACTCGGGCCGGGCGTTCGCGTAAAACCGCTGCTCCGAAAGATCGATGCTGACCGCGTTCTGCGCCGCAAGAAGTTCAAGGGCGCGTACGCCCGAAAATGCCGCGCACGTACCGCGGCCCGATTGATCGCGAATGGGCACATCGAATGCCCCCGCGACGACGACCGCGTTCTTCATTTTTCCTGGATTCCACCCCTTCGCGGTGGCCTGGCCCTCGACCGGCGTTGACCCGCTCGCCCCGCTCTGAAAGCGCGCTTTGGGCTTGGTGCGCGTAACCAAAGATAGCGACGAAGCATATATTGCAACACGCGAGTCATACGCGCGCGCATCCGCGTCCCACTTGAGGCGCGTGTTGTCGAATTCGTTTTGCCAAGCGAGCCGCGTCGCCTCGAACTCGTCGCCTGCGCCTTGGCGAAAGTCGTTAAATTCGGACCGCAGTTCGTCCGTTTCGTCCCCGGCTGGAGTGGGTTTTGGCGTGGGTTTTCCCTGGGATCGGCGCGATGGCTCGGGTGCAGGCGCGGGTGCAGGCGCGGGAGTTGGCCTCGGCGCGGGCCGGGCAATGGGCGCCATGTTGAAGTCGGTGACGTCGTCCGCGGGATCCGTGTTGGGGCTTGGGCGCGGTGCGGGTTTTGGAGCAGGCGCGGGGGTCGGTGCAGGTGCGGGCGCAGGTGCGGGGGCAGGCCTTGGAGCGGGCGATGGTGAAGGCGCGGGACCGGTGTTCGGGGTGGGCCGCGGGGCAGGCTCCGGTGCGGGAGCAGGTGCAGGGTCGTCCAGTACGGAGAAGGCGGTGTCGCCGGAAACCGTGCGAATAGCCTCGGCAATCGCCATAATGGGAAAGGGCACGCCTTCCGCCGATGGAGTTTTCGACGCGTAGGGCGATCCCGCGGCCAGGGGTGCCAGGCGCTTCGGGGCGGCAATCGCCGAGGCCGCGATGGCGGCGGTGGCGAGAAGAATGAGGCGGGGTGGGGTTGAGATTTTCATCGTGCGGGGACTCCCGAGCCAGCTTCCGTGCCTGGTTCATTGCCTGGTTCATTGCCTGACCCAAGGCCGGCTCCAATTATGGCGTGCAACACCGCGGCAGGCTCCGTGAGACTCGCCACCGTGCTGCCCGCGGCCGCGAGCGGTTCGTCGATGTCGAGGCGTCGCAAGAGCAGCATTTCTGCTGACAGAAATGACTTGGCACCTTCCCGGTCGCAGCCCTCCGGCGCCGGTTTCGCGCCCTCCATGGCGCGCCGAAAGTCGGCCCACGAGGCCTCGGAAGATGCTTGCAGAATGCAGTAACTTGCCAGCGCGCGGGCCTGCGCTTGGGTGCCCAGATCGCTCGGGAGAATGTGCACCACGAGGTGCAGCGAGGAAAAGCCGGTGATGGCCTTTTCAACCCTGTCGATCGCGCGGGTGAGGGCCACGCCGCCCGCCGGCAAAACGACCGCGAGGGAGAGTTTGCTATCGCTGTCGCCGAGGGAAAAACCTCCTTGAAGGAGGGAGGCGGCGGCGTCGGCGCGAAGCTCCGGAGGGAGAGCCGAAAACTCCGCGGCACCGGAGGCGAGGCGCGGGCCACTGCGCTTCAAACTGCCCTCACGTTGCGCCATTTTATCGGTCACCCGCGCGTCGTTCACGACGAGGGCGAGGGGGGTCGCGGGCATGGTTGGCGCGACGTCTGTGGCGACGGAACCGCTTGCAAAAAGCCTCAGCGTTCGCTCGCGAATGAGCACCGGATTCTTGTGCCCAGGAACCCGCGCGACGATGCCGACGAAACGCTTTTTATCGTCGACAACCGTGGCACCAATCGGCACGTCAAGAGGTTCGACGATCTCGACGGCGTCGAGCCCCGCGGGTTTTTCGAGCCACGCGCCGAGGCGCAGCGGCACGGCTTGAGGCGTGGCCGCGACCGTGTCGGATTTCGCGGGCGGGCTCGCGTCCAAAAGCACGAGGCCCCACAGCGCGCTGGCCTCGCGCACCTGCGCCACCGTCACGCTCACGGTGCCCGCGCGATGAATGGCGCCCGCCGCAACTGCGACAGCTTCGCCCCCTACTTTTGTGCCCTTCGCGAAGAGCGCAAGCGGCGCGATGAGCGGGCCTTTTCCCCTCGCATCGCCCACCGCCATGCGCTCGGCCCCAAGTGCGGATGAAGCCAAAACGAGGACCCCGAAGGCCCACCTCGAAGATGAAAAGCGCTGTCGCATGGCGCAGAGAATAGCGGAAGTCGCCGGGGCGAGCTGTCATCAAAAAAAGCGACAGCGCGATCCGGATCGGGCCACCGGTTATTGATGGCGCGTGACGACGCCGACGGCAGTTTCCGCGAAAACGTATTCGGGCAGATCGCGTTCTGCACTGCGAATTTGCCACTCTCCGGCGAAAAGGAGCACCGGGCGTTGCCGAAGATCCACGACCGAAACCGTGTTGTGCGCGCGATTGAGATCGCTCATCTCGACGTCTGCACCGTCTTTGCGCGAGACCCATCGCGCGTGCGAAAAGCCCATCGCCTCAAGGCGGATGTCGCAGTCGTACTCGGTCTTGAGGCGGTATTTGACGACCTCAAGTTGCAGCTGCCCGACGGCGCCCAAAACGATGTCGCCGGCGCGGCCCATGGGCGGCCGATAAAGCTGAATGGTGCCCTCTTGCGCGAGCTGCTCGACGCCCTTGGAAAGCTGTTTGCGGCGCAGCGGATCGACGAGGACGAGGCGCGCAAAATGCTCCGGCGCAAAACTTGGAATGGCCTCGAACGTGAACTCGGGGCCGTCTGTGAGGGTGTCGCCAATTTCGAAATACCCGGGGTCGAAAATACCGAGCACGTCTCCCGCGTACGCCTCTTCGGCGATGGTGCGCTCCTGCGCCAAAAACTGCGTCGGGTTTGCCAAGCGAAGCTCGCGCCCCGTGCGCACATGCTTCACCTTCATGCCGCGCTCGAAGCGGCCCGAGCACACGCGCACAAACGCGATGCGGTCGCGGTGAGCCCGGTCCATGTTGGCCTGAACTTTAAAAACGAAGGCCGAAAAAGTATGTGATGTCGCGGAGATAGGCCCGATGCTGGTCTCGCGCGGCGCCGGCGAAGGCATCAGCTCGCAGAAACTTTCAAGGAACGCTTCGAGCCCAAAATTGTTGATCGCGCTGCCGAAAAACATCGGCGATACATCGCCCGCGGTGAACCGCTCCATGTCGAACGAGTCTCCGGCGGCATCGAGCAGAGCGGCTTCTTCGCAGAGATTGCGGTAGCCGTCTTCGTCGAGCTCTTCGCGCAGACGTGGGTCGTCGAGGCCCGTGACCATGACGGGAGGTTTTTCAGAACCGGCCGACTGCGAAGAGCCCGCGTCGCCCGCCTCGAAGAGGTAAACGCGCTTCGCGATGCGATGGTAAACCCCGCGAAAAACCCCAGCGCGAAAGATGGGCCACGTGATCGGGTACGCTCCAATTCCGAGCACACTTTCGACCTCGCCCACGAGGTCGAAGGCGTCGCGCCCGGGTCGATCAAGCTTGTTGACAAACGTGAAAATCGGAATGCGCCGCTGACGGCACACGCGAAAAAGTTTTTTCGTCTGCGCTTCGACGCCCTTGGCGCAGTCGAGAAGCATCACGGCCCCATCGACGGCGTGGAGCGTGCGGTACGTGTCTTCGCTGAAGTCTGCGTGACCCGGCGTGTCGAGGAGGTTCATCTCGAGGCCGTGGTACGGAAAGCGCATAACGCTCGTCGTGATCGATATGCCGCGTTCCCGCTCCATATCCATCCAGTCCGAGACCGCGGAAGCGCGGCCCTTTTTTGCTTTGACCGCACCTGCAAGCTGAATAACTCCGCCGTAAAGCAGCAGTTTTTCAGTGATTGTCGTCTTTCCCGCGTCCGGGTGGGAGATGATGGCGAAGGTTTTTCTTCGCTTCACTTCTCGCGCGATGTCGTCCACTTCCATGAGGCCTCGAAGGGCTTGCGCGCCTACCACGAGAGCGCAGCGCGTGCCGCGAATAACGACGTTTCGCGGCGGTTGCGTTTCCCTTTTAGGGCCTTGCAGCCAGGCTCAGTGAAAGCAGAGGTCGTTGGCGACCGTGGGCGTGCCGGAGCGGGCGAGGTACGTGGTGGAATTGGCCACTGCCTTGTCGACGCAATAGCTCGTGGACCCGTCTTTGTTCGCGATGGGCGCGGCGGACTTCGTGGTGGTGACGTCGCAGGTGATGTTGGCCCCGGAGCCGGTAACCTTCACGAGGCCGAACTTCCAGAAGTCGCCGTGGTCGTCGCCGCTCTCGCGAAGTACCGGGAAATTCGAGCCGGTCAGCGGGTTGTAGCCGGCCGACACGATGCGCTGGCCGTTGCAATAAATGTTGATGTGCGGCTTCGATACCGCGCCCGAGTAGAGGACGGTGCCGATGGCAAACGTGTCGCCGTTGTTCGGATTGTCGACGTTGATGTTTTCGCTGCCACAAAAATTGCTTGACAGAGGAATCGGAATCGGCAGGGGAAACGGAAAGGGAATCCCGGTTCCGGCGGGGTTTTGGTCCGAGCGCTCGCAGCTTATGTTGTCGCGGTCGAGGCGCGGGTTCGGGCACGCGCCCGAGGCGAGCGAACCCCAACCGACGCACGCACTGGACGGCGATGCGGCGTACCACCGGCTCATGCCCGTGTCTTCTGGGCGGCAGTTGGACCATAGGCAGTCTTGGCTCGGGCACGAATTGCTCCAGCCCGGGCGCGCGCAGCCTGTAAAGCCGTTTACCTTGGCCATATGCAGGTCGACGTCGGCGCTGCCCATGCTGTCCCAGCAAGCTTCGGCGCGAACACCAGGGCCTTTTGCCTTGATGTTCAGCGTGCAGGTGTAGTGCTGACCCCCGTAGTCCATGGCCACGTCCATGACGTAGTCGCCGGACAAAGAGAATGCAGGATACACGGAACTCGTGACCGCATCTTGCGCCTGCGTAACTTGCCGACCGTGCTCATTTCGGGCCGCACCGAGGTTTGTGACCGTTCGACCCAGCGGCGCGCCGGCACCGGAATTTGTCTTGTAAATACCGAAAGATGGATGGGGCTGGATGTTGTCGCAGTCGCCGCCGCGCAGCGTCCACGACCAGTTGCTGGCCTGCGCCGCATTCGCGGGAACGGAGAACCACTGGGAGGCATCGAGCTTTAGCGGAAGGTTCGCCGGGTTCGGGTAGGGCGCGGTGATGAAGGGCGTCGTGGGGCACGTGATGGCGTCTGTTAGGCAGGTGCAATCTTTCGTGAACGAGTTGAGCGCGAGGCCATCGCAATCGTAATCGCCGGGGGCGCATTTGTCGTCTTGGAACGGTGGGCTCGCGCCGCGGCAAACGCCGCTCCACTTGGGAAACTCCTGCCCAACGCAGTCGACGGTGCCGCGGCTCGCCTGCGTGCACCAGCCCACGGGCTCGCGCGTTGCGGGATTCACTTGACTTCCTGGAACCATGAAACACAGCTTCGTCACGCCCGGCGATGCGCACGAGCAGCCCTCGTCGACGAGGCCATCGCAGTCGTCGTCGAAGCCGTTGCCCGTGGCGCCATTGGGCTGCGACGGAAAGTCGTGGGCGGCGTCGCACTCGTTGGCCGTGGCCGCTTTGCACGTGTGCGGGTAGGGGCCGCGCACCGGCGGGGTATTCGTGCAGCCACTGGCATCGGGATTGACGCTGGCGTCGGCAAATACGGGCCCTCCCGAGTCGGGCGCCTCGCCTCCATCGACCGAGGCGTCGCCCGGGTCGAACAGAGGGGGGGCGGTGTCGGGGTCGTCGATGGGAAGTATGCCGCCGCCTGAATCGCGCGCGCCTCCAGACGTTCCGAGGCCCTCGGTACTCCCGCCGCATCCGAGGGGCGCGAAGGTTGCGGCAGCGAGGCCAGCGACGGTCAACAGGCTCAAAAGGCGAATCGATGAAAGGCTTTTCATGGGGCGCGCGGAGCTTACGTTTTACCCCGGGCGGGGCAAGGCTACTTGGACACACCGCCGCGCTTTCGTAGGAGAAGGTGCGAATTCGTGGAAACTCCCCGGTATTTTTTCGTGGTAACTGCAATTGGTTATGGGCGCGATTGTTCAACTACGCCGCAAAGACAAAGTCGATGCGCGGCTAACCTCGTTTCTTCCGATGACCCGCGAAGAGATGGACGCGCGCGGGTGGACCGAGCTCGACATCTTGCTCGTCAACGGAGATGCGCATGTCGATCATCCGGCCTTTGGGGCGGCGCTGATTGGCCGATTTTTGGAGGGTCGCGGTTACCGCGTAGGCATGATCGCGCAGCCCGATTGGCGCGACGCTGCGTCGATGTTGCGCTTGGGAATTCCCAGGCTGTTCGTCGGTATTACCGCGGGCAACCTCGACAGCATGCTCAACAAACTCACCGCGCAAAAAAAGACGCGCGGCGAGGACCAATATTCGCCCAACGGAGAAACAGGTCATCGGCCCAATCGGGCCACCATCGTTTACGCAAACCTCGTGCGCCAAGCGATGCCCAAGGTTCCCATTGTGGTCGGGGGCATCGAGGCGTCGCTTCGGCGGATCGCCCACTTTGACTATTGGAGCGAGTCGGTGCGCCGCTCGATTTTGCTCGACGCGAAAGCCGATTTGCTGGTTTTTGGCATGGGTGAGAGGCCCGTTTGGGAGATTGCCGATCGCCTCGCCGCAGGTGAGCCCGTCTCGGCCCTGCGAGACGTGCGCGGCACCGCCCACGTGCGCAACAAGGGCGAGTGGGAAGACCTTCCGAAGTCGCGGTTTGTGACCGATGGCAAGGTGCTCTGGCTGCCGTCGTACGACGAAGTCAAGGGCTCGGACGCGGCCTCGAAAGAGGCGTTCTCGCGCATGTCGAAGGCCTTTCAACACGAGACAAACCCAGGAAATGGCCGGCCTCTCGTGCACCCGCACGGCGAACAAGCTGTATACTACAATCCGCCCGCGGTGCCTCTCGACACCCCCCTGATGGACACCCTCTACGACATGCCGTTCACGCGGAAGGTGCACTGGTCTTACGACGCGCCGATCCCCGCCTACGAGACGGTCAAGCACTCGATCGTGACGATGCGCGGCTGCTTTGGCGGCTGCACATTTTGCTCCATCACGGAGCACGAGGGCCGCATCATTCAATCGCGTTCCGCCGAGAGCGTGCTTCGCGAGGTGCGGGCTCTGCGGCGCATGGACGACTTTCGCGGCGTCATCAGCGATGTGGGTGGCCCAACGGCGAATATGTACCAAATGCGCTGCAAAGATGAGGGTATCGAAAAAGCTTGCAGGCGGCTCTCATGTGTGCATCCAGGCGTGTGCGAAAACTTGAACACGGACCACGGCCCCCTCGTGAGTCTGCTGGAGCAGGTTCGCGAAGAGCCCGGCATTCGCAAGGTCTTTTTGGCGAGCGGCGTGCGCTATGATTTGGCGGAGCGAAGCCCCGAATTTGTGAAGGCCCTCGCCCAGCACCATGTGGGGGGCCAGCTCTCGGTGGCCCCGGAGCACATCGACGAAGACGTGCTCAACAAGATGAAGAAACCCGGCGTAGAGTCGTACGACCGGTTCGCGACGATGTTTCAATGCGCCAGCGAAGATGCAGGAAAAGAGCAGCATCTTGTGCCGTATTACATCTCCGGGCATCCGGGCTCGACGCTCGAGGCGATGATTGAGCTGGCGCTCCACTTGAAGCGCCAGGGGGTTAGGCCGCGGCAGGTACAAGATTTTATTCCGACGCCCATGTCGATGGCGACGGCCATGTACTGGACGGGCCTCGATCCCTTCACCGCAAAACCCGTGTACACTGCAACGGTTCTTGCGGACAAGCGGAAGCAAAAGGCGCTTTTGCTCTATTGGGACCCGGCGCATCACGATCTGGCGCGTGAGGCCTTGGTCGATGCGGGCCGGCGCGATCTCATTGGTTCCGGCGCTTCGGCCCTCGTGCCGCCGGCGACGGGCAAGGGGAGTTTGCCGATGCATATGCGCCGCGAAGCGGGCTTGAAGCCGCGCGGACGACGGCCAGATAAGCAGAAGATTCGCTGAGTTTTAGGGCATAGGCCCGCGCGAAAAAAAAAGGCCCCGTTTCTCTCGGGGCCAAATGGGCGGAGCTCAGTCCCCGTCGTCTTCCTCTTCTTCTTCGTCATCGTCATCGTCATCGTCGTCGTCGTCATCATCTTCTTCGTCGAAGTCGTCGTCATCGTCGTCGTCGTCGTCGCCGGCCTCACCGCTCACCTCGGTCGCCGCAGCGGTCGTCGCGGCTTTGTCGAAACGCAAGTCGAGATCGAGCTCGGAGAGCTTCGCTTCGAGGAGTTCGAGCAGCTCGTCGGCGTCGTCTTGCGACCAGTCTTCGAGGAGGTCGGTGAGGAACTCCATGAAGTCGCTGCCTTCAAGGCGGCGGTCGATTTGCTCAATCTGATCTTCGGAAAATGCCTCGTAGATATCTTCGCGAAGGGTTTCCGTGTCGCCCTCTTCCACGGCGTCTTCGGCCGAAGAGCGGATGATCTTGAGGGCTTTTTTGTCGAGAGTGATTTCCATCGTTTGGCTCGCAGAGATTGGCGCGGACCTACGCCGTCTCGATGCGTCCACGCGTAAGCGACGCACCGACGCGGTGTCAACCTCTCGGGCATCGATAAGCGGCCTCTGCGGGAGGAAGAAGTTCAATCTATCGAAGAACCATCACGCGCTCTCTTGACGAACGACCCCAACCTGCGTTCCCATGCACACCGTGAATTGCCTTACCTGTGGTGCCGTCCTCAATGCGGCTCTTCCCTTTTGCAACGAGTGCGGAACTCCCGTGCCGCGGTCCGTTCCGATCGTTGCGGTCGCTGCACCCCGCGATGTTGCGTGCCCATCCTGCGCCGCCACGGTGCCCGCATCGCACCGGTTTTGTGGCGGATGCGGCTTCGCATTTGCTGCGGTGCCATCCTCCGGCGCAGCGCTCGCTGTGCCCGCCGTCCCCGCAAGGCCGTCGCCGCAGATTGCTCTCGCCGCGTCGCCCATGGTTGGTCCGCCGCCGTCGGTCTTGGGCACTGCAAAAATGGCAGACCCGGTGCACGTTCCGTCGCCGATTTTTGAAGGACGCCACGCCACAATTCCTGCGCCCGCGGCCGCAGATTATGCGTTGCTCCGGTGCACCTCGTGTGGCGCGGTCCTCGCCGATATGGCGCGCGCCTGCCACGTGTGCGGCAGCAATCGCGTGGAGCTTGCGCCGGGCGCCGGCGAGGTGCCCGTGGGCCCGCCCCCATCGAGTTTTGGCACGCGGGGTGCCCGAAGTTCTTCGTTGCCGTCGCCGCCCAAGGGGGGCATGCGCCCGGTCCTCGATAACTTTCAGGTTCCGCCGCCCGGAGCGATTCCCGCGGAATTTACCGCGGTTCCGCCGCAGCCTCGGGGCCCTTCGTGGACGGTGACCCACCTGCTCAACGACGGCACCACGGAGGTTGCAACGGTGCTTCATGGCGAAGCGCTATTTGGTCGGCACACGCACGCGTGGCTCACGGACGACGCCTTGGTTTCGCCGCGGCACATGAGCCTGTCACCCGCCGGCGACCACGTGCTGCTCCGCGATCTGCAATCGCTCAACGGCATTTTTCTCCGGCTGTCAGCCAACGTGCCCGCAGTTCTTACGTCCGGCGACGTGCTGTTGGCCGGCGCGCAAATCATGCGTTTTGCGGTCCTCGATGGCGAAGTGCCCCGCCCAATCGTGCACGTCACGAACGAGGTCGAGACCACCACCTTCGGGTCGCCGGCGAGGCCGCGTTTGGCCAAACTCGACGAGGTAACCGGCGACGGGCAGCCGGGGAACACGTATGTGATCGGTATGCAATCGGTGGTCATTGGGCGCGAGGCAACCGATATTCTCTACGCCGACGACCCCCACCTTTCGCGCCGGCACGCGGAATTGCGCGCGTCCGCGGGCGTTTTCACGCTGACCGATCTTGGTTCGTCCAACGGCACTTACATCCGTATTCGTGGTGAAGTTCTGCTAGGTCCCGGTGACGAAATACGCATTGGTCAACAGCGACTCCGGGTCGCCTGCGAAGTGGCGTGATGAACAGGGGAAACGCGTGACTATCACCGGCGGCATCAGCGACGAAGCAGTCTCCTTGAGCGGCGACGCCTTGGTGGAGGTACCGCTATCGGTCAAACCGCTCTCCTTCGAGTTGCAGGGGCGCACCGATGTGGGCCAAGAGCGCGAGCACAACGAAGACAACTTTCTCGTGTCTGATCTCTCGCGCGCGCACCGCGGTGGGCCCGACGCTTTCGGGTCGTCTGTGGTGCTTGGCCCCCTCGGGTACCTTTGCGCGGTCTGCGACGGCATGGGCGGCGCGGCGGCGGGCGAAATCGCTAGCCAAATGGCCGTCGATGTTCTTGCAGAATACATGGCGAACAACGTTCCCGCCGACCGCGCCATGGGTCGAAACGACATCGCGCGTAGCTTGGTCCGCGCCGTAGAAGAGGCCGGCTTCCGAATTTTTGAGTCCGCGCGCGCAGACCGATCACGGCGCGGCATGGGCACCACCGCCACCGCCGCGGCCTTCGTCGACGACACCGTCTTTTTCGCTCAGGTCGGCGACTCGCGCGCTTACGTGTTGCGGAGCGAGCGCCTCGTGCAGGTCACGCGCGATCAGTCGCTCGTGAACCAGCTCATTGAGGCCGGGCAGCTCACGGAAGAAGAGGCCGAGACCTTCGAGCATAACAACATCATCCTCCAGGCCCTCGGCACGTCAGACCACGTGCAAGTCGACCTTACCTACGTCGATCTGCGCGCCGGCGACCGCCTAATGCTCTGCTCCGACGGCCTTTCCGGCATGGTGCGCAACGAAGAAATTCGCAAAATTCTTTTGGCCGCCGAGACCCCTTCCGCAGCGGCCCAAGTGCTCATCGAGCGGGCCAACGGGGCCGGCGGCCACGACAACATCACCGTCGTCGTGATATTTTTTGATGGTGCGGGCCTTCGCGCAAGTTCGCCAAGCGATAGCCCGCTCGCATACCGAAAATACTTGCTCCCCGAGGCCGATGAAATGGCGACAAGCGTCGGGGTCTCGGGCCTCATGTTTGCGAGCACCGACCCCGGTTCTCCGGGAGACCGCTTGCGAAGCACGCCGCGCATGGCCACGGGGGTTTTGTCCGCCATCGCAATTCCGGCGCCATCGAGCGAGCCCACGCCGCGCGAGCCCTTGCCGCGGTCCATCATCTCACTGCTCATTGCGAGCATTTTTGCGCTCGTTGCGGCCCTGATCTTTTCCCGCAAGTAGCCGAGGCTTGCTAAGCTCTCGCTTGTGAAACTGCCGGGCACCAAGGGTTTTCGCGCCTCCTCGCTGCGGTCTGTTCGCGCGAGTGAGGTCGGGCCCGTGTGCTCCGTTTGCGACGGCCCCATCGCCAAAACGGGCGGCCCCGCTGGCTTCGAAAGTGACGCCGTCGATGGCAGTTTTACCTGGGCTCGTGGCGAGCAGGTGAATCACGAGCGCGTGCCCCAATGTTCCGAGTGTGCGGCCGCTTCGGCCCTGATGCTGCTCAGGCGATTCGAAAGCGAAGACGGCGGGGGCTAAACGCGGAGAGGCAAGAAACCGCGCGCGCATTCTGCTAGCGGCCCTCCCGATGATTCGCCTCGACGACGTTTCGAAACAACACGGCCAGCAAATTCTCTTTTTGGACGCCTCGATGAGCGTTTACAAGGGCGAGCGCGCGGGGCTGGTGGGCCCAAATGGCTCGGGAAAAAGCACGATATTTCGCCTCATCATGAAAGAAGAGGAGCCCGACGGCGGGCAGGTTCACGTCGATCGCGGCCTGACCATCGGCCACTTTTCGCAAGAGGTTGGCGACATGAGTGGGCGCTCGGTGATGGCGGAAACCCTCGCCGGCGCGGGAGAGGTTTCGGGTTGCGGCGCCGAACTCCACGACCTCGAACACGCGATGGCCGATCCGGCGCGCCTGAACGAACTCGACGAAATCATCACGCGATTCGGCGAGGTGCAAGCGCGATTCGACGAGCTCGGCGGCTACGCCTTGGAGGCGCGCGCCCGGGAAATTCTCACGGGATTGGGCTTCGCCCCGGAAAGCATCGACGACGACGTGGCCAAGCTTTCGGGCGGTTGGAAAATGCGCGTGGCGTTGGCGCGCATACTCTTGATGCAGCCCGACGCCCTCTTGCTCGACGAGCCGACCAACCACTTGGACATCGAGTCGATCGTCTGGCTCGAACGCTTTCTTCGCGACTTCGATGGCGCCATCATCATGACCTCGCACGATCGCGATTTCATCAATCGGCTGATGACGAAAATCATCGAGATCGACGGCGGCGAGTTGACGACGTATTCCGGTAACTACGACTTCTACGAGAAGCAGCGCGCCATCGCCGACACGCAGCAAGAGGCGCAATTTGCACGGCAACAGGCCATGTTGGCGAAAGAGCAAGCGTTCATCGCGCGTTTCAAGGCGCGCGCGAGCCACGCGGCCCAAGTGCAGTCCCGCGTGAAGAAGCTTGAGAAGATCGAGAAGGTCGAACCACCGCGCCGCCGCAAGATTGTGGAATTCGATTTTCGCGATCCGCCACGCTCCGGTGAAGACGTGGCAAAACTCGATGGCGTCGCGAAGGCGTGGGGCAAAAAGGTCATTTATTCGAACCTCGATCTGCTCGTGCGACGCAAAGAACGCTGGTGCGTGATGGGCGTCAACGGCGCGGGAAAAAGCACGCTTCTCAAACTTGTGGCGGGCCTAACCGCGGCGGATCAAGGCTCTGTCGCGGTCGGTGGCAGTGTCAAAATGGGCTACTTCGCGCAGCACGCGATGGAGTCGCTCGTGGGCGACGAGACCATCTTCGAAAACCTTCAAACGGCGTTTCCAAATTCATCGATCGGAACCCTGCGCACCCTGGCCGGCGCCTTCGGCTTCAGCGGCGACGACACCGACAAGCGCATTCGCATTCTTTCGGGCGGTGAAAAAGCGCGCGTCGCCCTCGCGAAAATGCTCTTCGATCCGCCGAATTTTCTCGTCCTTGACGAGCCCACCAACCATCTCGACATGGGCACCAAAGAGGTGCTGCTCAAGGCCCTCGGTACCTTCGAAGGCACGATGCTTTTCGTGTCCCACGACCGGCACTTTTTGCGCGCGCTGTCGAACCGCGTTTTGGAGGTCAGCCCCGACGGCGTGCGCCTTTATGGCGGCGGATACGGCGAATACGTCGAGGCCACCGGGCACGAGGCGCCGGGCGTCACATGACAGCATTATACTGCGTTTCCGAGGGCCGAATGCGCACGACGCGCCCAACCGCCTGGCACCGGCGATGACCGCCGCAGGCGATGTGGCCGTCGACGAAGAGCTTCGGTGCCGATGCAAAGCCAGCACGCGCGATTCAGCCGATGTGGTCGTAGAGCGCGATTACTCGCTGTTCGGCCTGCTGTACCTCATGTGGGGCGGCACCTCGACGCCAACCGCGATCTCGTTTCGCTGCGCCAAGTGCGCCGATCTTTTCGAGGCCTCGACCCTCGAAGAAGACCGCATAGCCTACCGCGCGTAGCGCTTTTTTTGGCCCAGCTTCGTAGCCGTGGTTCGTAGGCATGGTCGCATACAGACCACAACATGCCAGCATGAATACGCTACGCACCCGTGACCATGCGGCTGTATGCGTACAACACTGCCAACGTAGTAATAACGTGCATGGAATGTTGTACGCCCAGGCGAAAACACCGCGTTAGTTCGATGGAGCCGCCGTGCCCACCGTGCCGCTTTGCCCCGTGGATGCCCCGCCCTGGCCTCCGTTGCCGTTGATTAGGGTTACGCCCGATGTTGCGACGCTGGTCGTTCCTGTGGCCTTGTAGAGGCCGTAGCTTGGGCCGCCCGCGCCGCCGCCGCCATGGCCGCCGCGCGCGCCGTCGCCGCCGCGTCCGCCATTTCCGCCCGCGCCCACTTCGCCGGTGCACGCAGTTCCGCCCGTTCCGCCAATGGCGCCCGTTCCGCCGCCGCCGCCGTTGCCCGCCGCGCCGCCTTGGCCGCCCGTGCCGCCGCGCAGC
>CAMCKZ010000055.1 GCA_945875545.1 Polyangium aurulentum
AGCGCTTTTGCAGCTCTAATGCAGTTTCCCCTCGCCGGCACCCTCCTTCGCCACACGAGCATCGCGGCCGCCTTCACGCCGCCAAAAAACGCCGGCGACCTCTGCGCGAGCCCCGCGACGAGTGCCCTCTTCGGCACGCCCAGCAGCTTCGACACCACGGGCGGGAACTCCGCCAAATTCGTCTTCGGGTTCGACTGGGCGCCCGCGAATGCCTCTCTCGTCAAGTTCACCGATTTGCAAAAAAGTCCCGCCCTTCGCCTCGGGCCCGCGGCAGAATTCGGAAGCGTTGCGTACGCCGGCGGCTACGAATCCTTCATGGCCCAGAACCCCGCGGGGTTCGATGTCGCCCTCGGGAACGGAGGTTTCTACGACGCCATTCGTGCGCAGGTTGCGAAGGAATCCGCCGCGGCCGGCGCGCTGTTCCTGATCGGCACGCGGGAGTTTCTCGGCACGTGCGCGGTGCGCGCCGACGCCTCCGCCCGGGCCGCCGCAGTGCCCACGCCATCGACCCCGCCATCGACCACCCAGGCCGCCGCGTTGCGCACGTATGTTCTCGCCCTCCCCGACTCCAACCCCGAGGCCAACGGCGCCGCTTTTCTCGCGGAGGCCCAGGCGCTCGCCGTCGCCGGAGGCACGGGCGCAGCGTACAACGCCGCCTCGCGGGTCGCGGCCGACGACGTGAAAGAAGGCATCGAAGCCTTCACCAAGGCGTCGATCGACCTCGCGACGTGCACGTATGAAGCAGCCGCAGCCGCTACAGATACAACGACTATCGCATACCGCAACCAGGTAGGCACATTGGTCTCCGTCGGTCCGAGCCCCGCCTGCACCGACGCCAACGGCTGGCAGCGTCTCGCAAGCGGCCGCATCGGCCTCTGCCCCACCGCCTGCACCGCCTACCGCGAAGTCGTTCGCGCGCGCGGCCTCGTCGCGGCCCTGGCGGGCGCGTCCCTCGACGAAATTCCCGTCGTCGTTCGCGGCAGCGGCTGCACGGCTACCACGCCGTAGGTGGCTGCCGTTTAACCGCGCAAATGCAGGCGCGGCGTGATTTCACGCCAACAGCAGCCCCCCGTCGACGACGAGTTCCGAACCCGTGGTCCACGGGGCTGACAGCAGATAAAGCACCGCGTCCGCTACTTCGGTCGCCGCGCCCACGCGGCCCAGCGCGTGCAGTTTTCCAAGGGCCGTCATGCGCGCCGCGATCACCTCTTCGCCGCTTTCACCTGGGCGAGGCGCGCGCGCCATCGGCGTATCCACGACGCCCGGGCTTACGGCATTCACGCGGACCATGCGCGGCGCACCCGCGAGGGCGAGGGACTTCACCGCCGACAGCAATGCGGCCTTGGTTGCACTATACACATAAGACGTGGGCACGGGCCGGTGGGCCAAAGTCGAGGTCAGAAACACCATCGCGGAACCCACCTCCAGCTTCGCAACGAGCTCTTCACCAATGCGCATTGGCGCGAACGTATTTACTTCAAATTGTTCACGAAACGACCGTTCGGAAATGGCCCCCATAAGCTCGTGGTGCGCAAAACCCGCCGCCGATACGAAGCCGTGGAGCGGACCCGTTTTCAGCGCTCGTTGAACAACAAAACGCGCGTCGCCCGAGTCTTCAAGGGCCGCATGGAGCATCTCGACGCGGCCCGGATACCGCGCGCTCAGTTCGTGGACTTTCTCAAAGTGACGCCCGACCGCCACCACGGAACGGCCCTCCGCGAGCAGCGCTGAAGCCACGGCGAAACCGATGCCGCTCGTGGCGCCAGTGACGAGAATTCGGTTCGATTGGGTCATGGGTGCGCAGGAGTGGGCGTCGGTCGAAAGCGAAAGGGGCACGGCTGGAGCGCGGTCGTCTCAACTTCTACTTCATCGGACGCATCGAACCGCGGACGATCGATGCACAATACAAGAGCCTCCGTGGCACCTCGATTGTCCCATCGGTGGGGAAATTCCACGGGCCACCGAACCGCATCTCCCACGGGAAAAGCCTCACCTTGAAGGGCCAGGGCACCGGCGACGGCGTACTCCCATTCGTCGGTCTTGCGATGAACGTGGGCCGGAATGGTCCCGAGCGGATCGATCCGCAAGAAGTACACGCCGAGGCCTTCGCCCTCGTGAACAACATCCACGTGGCCAAAGCACGCGTCCTCCACCGGGAGGGCCGCGCCAACGGCCGCGTGGGCCACCGCCGCGGGCCCGGACTGAAACTGCAACCGAACGGTCACAACAATTCCATCGGGCGCTGCCAGTTGGCGTGCGACCACGCGGGCGATGATGCCCGCCATTTCGGCGAGGGGAACGGCCCCGAGCGCCTGGAGCAAAAATGCGACCGCGCCGATCCCCACCGGCGAGAGCGGTGGTCCGTCCTCGGAAACGTCCACGTCCGCGGAAAGGTCGCGCGACCCTGCGATGGTCACACGGTGCCCAAGCTCGGTCATAGAGAGCAGCTCCGACCGCCATCGACGGCGATGATGTGCCCCGTGACGTAGGGCGCGTCAGCCACCAAGAAGACGACCGCCGCGGCCACGTCAGCGGCGCGGCCCTCACGCCGGAGCGGAATGCGTGCCAAGAATCGCGCGCGCGTTTCAGCGTCGAAATCATCGGGAAAAAGCACGGTTCCAGGGGCTACCCCGTTCACACGAATGTGCGGGGCAAGCTCCACTGCCAAAGCCCGCGTCAACATCACGAGCCCCGCTTTGGACACCGCGTAGTGCGCGTAAGCCGCGATGGGTCTCTCGGCCGCGATGTCAGTCACGTGTACAATGCACGGAGATGGATCCGCGCGAAGTTCAGCGAGAAGACCCTGGGTGATGAAGAAGGGGGCCTCGGTGTGAACGGCCTGCATGCGCGCGTAAGCCTCGCGGTCAATTTCGTGGAAGGGCTTTCGCTCAAAGATACCTGCATTATGCACAATCACAGCGAGCGAATTCGTCAGGGCCTTCGCTCGGCGCACGAGGTCATCTTGCCCTTCGGCTGTGGCGATATCGGCGCGAATGACTTCGACGCGGCGACCGAGTCCTTCGAGTTCCGCGCGCAAGACTTCTGCACCCCGCAAAGATTCGTTCACGTGGGCGATGATGTCGAAGCCGCGATGGGCAAGCGCCCGCGCAATACCGGTGCCGAGGCGTTTTCCTGCCCCGGTAACGAGCGCCCATCGAGAGGTCATCGCGCCAAGATGCCGCAAGGGTACGGGCGCCGCAAGGGCAGCAACCACCGCCGCCGTTTGCGCACGCCGCACGCGCTCACAAAAATGAGCCGAGAAGTTCAGTCCTTCGCCCGGGCATGGGATGGTCAAGGGCCATGCGTGCGCCGCCATCGCCTCCGCTTTCCAGGGCGATAACCCCACTCTTTCTGGCGCTCTTTGGCGCGACGGGGGCTCTGTGGCTCGATCGCCCCGTGTCGTCCCTCGACAGCGACGCGGCACGCTTACTCGGGGGTGTTTCGACGCCCCACGGGCCCCTGATCGAAGCGGGCTTTGCAGCGCTCTTTCAGCGCGCGAGCTTCGACGCGCGCGTCCATCTCGGGCACCTTGTTGCCCTTGGCGCGTGGATCCTTCTGGCGTGGGCCCTCGCGAAGCGCATCACACCGGTGCTTTCGCTCACCGGGCCGATTCAATTTCGAACCGAACGGTCGCCATTTCTCCTCCGCTGGATCGTCGTTGCGCTGATTCTGGCGAGCGCCCCCGTTCTCGCCATTTTTCATCTCGGAGGCTCTCTTCTCCCCCTCGCTCTCCTCGTCAGTGCGGAGGAATGCGACAGCGAACACGACTTCGCGAAGGGCTCGATTTTGGCCCTCCTCGCGAGCCTGCAAGGCGTGCCATTTGCCCTCGCGGCCCTCTTCGGCGGGGTAATGGTGACGGCGCGCGAACGGTCTGCGTGGGCGGCTCTCCGCACGTTGGCACCGGGTGTCGGACTGGGCCTCTGCGCCCTCCCTTTTGCCCACGACATTCAGCCCGTCGCGTTCCTCAACGACCTCCCAAATGCGGCGCGAGACCCCGGCACGATCGACGCCGTAGTGACCGCCCTTGCCCTCGCTGGAGTGGCTATCGGCCTCGCAAAAAGAGCCCTCTTGCCCTTGCGGCATGCGTCGGAACTCCTTGTATTTGCAGTAGTATTTCCCGCGGTATTTTTCCACAAGACGGGCCTGCTTGCCCTCGATGAGCATACGGCCCGCGCCGCCATTCTCATCGCCTTGGCCCGCCCCGTGGCAGCGGCGACGGCGGCCAGTTTCACCCTCGCGGGTCGTGACGCGCTTGCCCCGTACCGCCGCGTCTTCGTCGGTGTGGCCTGGCTTGCATTTGTCGCGCGTGCGGGCACCGATTTCGCCTGGCACGCCCGCGAAGCCTTCGCTGAAAGCGATTCTTTTCGAAGCCTTACCGAGGGTCTTCCGCCGGACGCCGTCGTCCTCGTCGACGACAACACTCTTTTTTCTCACCTCGTGCTGGCCCGCGCCAACGGAGCCCTCCCGCCGTCAACGACCGTGCTCCGTTGGGCCAACGAAGACCCCGCGCGCCTCGCCGCCGAACTTGCCCTCGACGACAATTTGCGACCGATCGTTCGCGATTTGATGCTCCGAGGACGGGTCGATCCGCGCTCGCTTTTCGACGTCGCGCGCGTGCGGCCTGTGCGCACGACCGCCTCGCCCATATTGAAAACCGAGACGACGGCGCGCCTCGTTCCGTCGGGGTTTTTTCTTAGGCCCATCGATGAAAAGACGGAGACCCTCGCGAGCGCCCGAACACCGAACTTGGACGAAGCCGCACTCGAATCGACGCTGGCATCCCTGCGCCTGCACGGTGACCAGCAGACGCTCGTGGAGGCCCATCGACTCTTGTGCACAGAGACTTCGGTCTTCGCGGCTTCGGGCCGACGCGACCTCGCGGCGCGCTATTGCCGGCTCATGGCACCCGCCGCCGAACGCGTTCGGTGCAGCATTTGCCCTACGGAAACGCGTATCAGCGCGAACGCCCCGTAAGCGTCAGTCGTTCAGCGCGTCCCACGCGGCCTGCATGTCCGACGGGAGCGGCGTGTTGACCTCGAAGGGACGAACCTTGTCGGGATTTCGGTAAGCGATGTGCGACGCGTGGAGCGCATGCCGCGTCAGTCGCGCGAGGGGCTTGCCGCCGTAAAGTTCGTCGTTCGCAAGGGCGGCCTCCATAGATGCAAAGTGCACGCGTATTTGATGGCGCGATGCCTTCGCCGCACTCGCCTCGACGAGCGCCCAGGGCCCGCGTCGCTCGACCACGCGCCAAGATGTTTCCGCGGGCCGTGGATCGTTGCGGCCCACATCGCGGGGGTGAATGCAGACGAGCACGCGGCGGCGGTCTTTCGGGTGGTTGGCGAGCGGGTGAGCGACGGTGCCGGTGTCGGCGAGATTTTGGCCGTCGCAGAGAAGCAAATAGCGCTTTTCGATGTGCTCTTCGGTGAACGCTCGGCGCAGTTCTTCGAAGGCTTCGGTGGTGCGCGCGGCCAGCACAAGTCCTGAGGTTTCCGTGTCGAGGCGGTGGAGAAGGCCCGGCTCGCGCTTGCGAAATCCGACGTTGGCCATCTCGGGGTAGCGAGCGACCAAAGCGTTCGCGAGGGTTCCGCCCTCGCCCGGCTCAACGGGCGCTGTCGGCATGCCCGCGGGCTTCTCAACGATGACCAAATCTTTGCGCTCGAGGCGAATGGTCAGCGTCGCCGCCAACTCCGCATCGGGGGTCGGGGTCACGTCGGTTTCGATGTGCGCGTCTTCCGCAACGACGATTTCTTGGTTGACCGCAACGACCGCACTCTTGCCCGCCCGACGCCCATCGACGCGCACGAGGCCCTCGGCTGTGAGCTCCTTGGCGCGGGACCGCGAAAGACCGGGAACGAGGCTAGCCAAGGCTTTGTCGAGACGCTCGCCATCGAGGCTCTCGGGAACTGAAAAACGGCGCATTCGCTAGCCGCTAGCACGCGCCCCTGGTAGCTGCTGGCCTCTGGATGGCGACGCCCTCGATTCCCCCGCTTGTTCACGAGCTCGACGGTCTTTCGGAAGCCCACCTGTTGGCCCTTCGTCACCAGGGTTTTGATCCCGCGTGGTTTCTCTCCATGGCGGCGCCGCTGCGCGAAGCGGAAAAAAACGGCCTCGATGCGGCGAGCGAGCGTCACCGACGGCAGGTCCGCAATCGCTTGACGGGCCCCGCGAGTGCGCCGACGCCCGCCGATATGTTGGAGCTGCCCGCCGTTGGAAGCGAGTCGTACAACGCCCTCGTCCATCGCGGACTTGAGGCCCTCCAAAATGGTGAAGTGGCCCTGTGCGTCATGAGCGGCGGCATGGCAACGCGCATGGGCGGAATTGTCAAAGCCCTCGAACCCGTGTATGATGCACGCACATTTTTGGCCCACCGATTGGCCGAATCGCGCCTTTGGTCCGAGCGTTCCGGGCGCACGTTACCTCTGTGGCTCATGACGAGCGAGACCACGCGCAAGGTCATCGACGCCGCCCTCGTGCTCGATGGTGCCACGGCCTTTGCGACCTGCTTCGACCAAGGTCTGGGCCTTCGCCTGACCCCCTCCGGGCACCTTTTTATCGACGCGGCGGGCAAGCATCAGACGTACGCCACCGGTCACGGCGACCTCGTGGATGCCCTGCGAAAAAGCGGTCTTTTGGCTACCTTCGTGGGCAACGGCGGCAAGGTCGTGATGCTCGCCAACCTCGACAACCTCGGGGCCACGATCGATCCCTTGCTCGTGGGTCTTTTCCTGAGCTGCGAGCAGCGGTGCATGGTCGAAGTCGTCGAAAAAGAAGACGGTGATCGCGGCGGCATTCCAGTGCGCGTCAACGGCAAGGTTCAGGTGCTTGAGGAGTTTCGTCTGCCGTCGGATTTTGATCCGAGCAGCGTTCGCGTCTTCAACACGAACACGTTCCACGTCGATGCGCGCACCCTCCTCGAACTGCCCATCGATTGGCACTGGTGCGAGGTCGAAAAAAAGGTGCAAGATGCAACCGTCATTCAGTTTGAACGACTGCTGCAAGAGCTCACCGCCGCAACCCCATCGGCGTACGTGCGCGTTCCTCGCACCACCGAGGCCTCGCGCTTTTTGCCGGTAAAAGATTTCGCCGAACTTGAGCGGCGCAAAGAGGCCATTCGGGCCGTTCTCGAGCATCGCGGTATCGCAAAATGAACGCGCTGGCGGCGCATCGACACGCCACCATTTGCAGGGAAATAGCGGCCCACGACTACCGGTATTACGTTCTCGACGACCCGGCCATCGGCGACGTTTCTTACGATGGGCTCCAGCGCGAACTTCGCGCGATCGAGGCCGAGTTTCCGCTGCTCGTCACGCCGGAATCGCCGTCCCAGCGGGTGAGCGGAGCTCCGCGCGCAGGCCTTCGCAAGGTCCTTCGCGACGTCAAGATGTACTCCCTCGACAACGCGTATGCCGCCGCCGACATCGCGGCTTTTGCGGCACGGTGCGCCGCTGCCCTTGGCCCGAATACGGGCTTGTTTTGCGTGGAGCCGAAACTCGACGGAGCGAGTCTCGAGGTCACCTACGAAGACGGCCGCCTCACGCTCGCAACGACCCGCGGCGATGGCGGCGAGGGCGAAGAGGTCACGGCGAACGTAAGAACCATTCGCAGCCTGCCTCTCGCCATCGCCCACGCCGGCAAGCTCACCCTCCGGGGCGAAGTTGTATTCTACAAGCGTTCTCTCGTCGCGCTCAACGAGGCTCGTGAGCTCGAGGGCAACGAGCCGTTTGCGAATGCGCGCAATGCCGCCGCCGGAAGCCTGCGCATGATCGACCCGCGCGAAGTTGCAAAGCGCCCGTTGCGCGTCCTATTTTATCAGCTCCTTGAGGGGCCGAGTTTGCACGCGAGCCATTCGGAATCTCTTGCGTTTTTGCGCAGTTTAGCGCTTCCGACCCACGGGCTCGAGGTGGTGGTTTCACCGGATGCCATGGGCCCCGAACTCACGCGCCTTGAGGGCGTACGCGCGAGCTACCCTTACGAGACCGACGGCGCGGTCGTGAAGGTCGACTCCTACGCGGGTCAGGGCGAGCTCGGGTTCACCTCGAAATACCCGCGTTGGGCCATGGCGTATAAATTCGCACCGGAGCGCGCTCGCACGCGGGTCACAGATATCCTCGTGCAAGTGGGTCGCACGGGAGCGTTGACGCCCGTGGCCGCGCTTGAACCCGTGTTGCTCGCGGGCACCGTCGTGAGCCGGGCTTCGCTGCACAATGCCGAGCAAATCGCCGAACTCGACGTGCGCATCGGCGACGATGTTTTCGTGGAAAAAGCCGGTGAAATCATTCCGCAGGTCGTTGGACTTGCGCTCGACTTTTCGGCTCCACGAGGCCTGCCCTTTTGCATGCCGACGGTGTGCCCGGGGTGCGGTGAGGCCGTGAGTCTGGAGCTCCGCGATGAACTCCGACCCGAACTCGGAGCCAAGGCCAAGCTGCGCTGCACGAGCCGGCGCTGCCCCGCGAAAATCAAGGGCGCTCTCCTTCATTGGTCGCGGCGCTTTGCGATGGACATTGCGCATCTTGGTGAGGCTCTCGTCGAACTGCTGATCGATACCCAAACGGTCACCGACGTGGCGTCGCTCTACGACCTGACCTTCGACAAGTTGGCGACCCTGGATCGCATGGGCGATAAGAGCGCGCAGAACATCCTCGAAGCCATCGAACGGTCGAAAAATCGCGCCTTTTCGCGGGTCATTGTCGGCCTCGGCATTGCCCAAATCGGCCAGGTGGCGGCCAAACAAATGGGCGAGCGCATCGGCTCCCTCGAGGCCTTGTTGGCCCTAAGCCCCGAGGCTCTGCGCGCCGAGCTTGAGACGATTCATGGCTTCGGCGACAAGATGATCGAGTCGGTCATCGCCTTCGTGGGCGACGAAGAAATGCGTGCATTGCTCATGGATCTTCGGGCGCGAAATGTTGGGCGACCCGAGGAGATTGCGGCCGTCGTGGAGGGTCCGCTCACGGGCCATCGGGTCTGCGTCACAGGCACGCTCTCGAAGAAACGCGAGGCTGTTCAAGAGGCCATTCGGCGCGCCGGCGGAACGATCCACGACAGCGTGAAGAAAGACACAACGATGCTCGTGGCCGGAGACAAGGTCGGCCAAGCCAAGTTTGACCAGGCCAAAAAGCATGGCGTACGCGTGATGAGCGAGGCTGAACTCGAGGCCTTCATCACGCCTCCGTGACCACGATTTGTGGGGCGTTGCGCGTCAGCGTTTCCTGCGAATTTGCAGGGTAATCTCCGGGTCTGTCTGAGACTTCATGTCCCGCGGATCCATCACCTGGGTGCGCTCGTCGTCGGCTTCCATACGCGGCGCCCTCGGGTACGCCGGGATGGCCGGGTCGATGACGTTCATGCCGTAAAGCGTATCGTCGGCCACGGAAGATTGGGGTGGACGCATCGTGGGGGCGTCGGAGGCACGGCCGCGGCGACTGGCACCGTCCGCGTCGTCTTCGAGGTCGATGTCGATCTCTTCGATGTCGTCGTCCGAGAGGAGGGTCGTTGATGGCTTGACCGGCGGCGCCGCAGGAATGCGGACGCTCGAACGCAGTTTGACGAGCACCTTCGTGTCTTCTTCCGCGAGCTTCTTGAGGTCGATGACCGGCGAAGGCTCGGAAGGCGATGGGGTCATGACGGGGTCGAATCCCGAAGACGACTCGCGCGCAGGAACGTAGTTCGGACGCGGGTCGCTGGCCTGCACGGGGTGCGCCGCCGTGAGGATCGGAATCGATGCCGTCGCGGGCCGATGACGATCGCGCAGGACCTGAAGATCGGTCTGAAATTCAGTGGCGTTCCGGTACCGTTTTTCGCGATCGCGTTCGAGCGCACGCGCGACGACCGACTCAAATCCGGCCGGCGTTGCGGGACGAAGCTCACGCAGAGGTCGAGGCGAACTCTGCAGAATTTGCACGAGAAGCGCGTTGTAATTGGACGCGATGAAGGGCCTTCGCCCGATGAGGCATTCGTAGAGCATCACGCCGCACGCCCAAATATCGACGCGATGATCGAGGGTGCGTTCACCGCGCGCCTGCTCCGGCGAAAGGTAATAGGGAGTGCCCATCACCATGCCCGTTTTGGTGAGATCGAGGCCCGCTTCTTGGTCATCGATCTGCAGCGTTTTCGACACGCCAAAGTCAAGAATCTTGGCCACCGGGGGAAGACCGACGCGGCGGGTGAGGAAGATATTTTCGGGCTTGATGTCGCGGTGAACGATGCCTTTGGCATGCGCTCCCACAAGCCCCGAGAGCACCTGGCTCATGACATCGACGACAAAATCGAAAGGGAGAGCGCCGTCGCTACTGACCCTGTCGGCCAGCGTTTCTCCGTCGAGTCGTTCCATCACAAGAAATGGACTGCCGTCGTCGAAGCGCCCGACGTCGTAGACCTCGCAGATGTTTGGATGGCCGATGGAGCCCGCACTGCGCGCCTCTTGATAAAGTCGCTGCACGGCCTCGGGCTTTCGCGCTTGATTCGGGTGCAGCACTTTGATGGCCACCGCGCGCCCGAGGTCCACGTGACTGCCCTCGTAGACCGTCCCCATGCCGCCTTCCCCGAGAATTCCCTGGATTTTATACTTGCCGTCGAGAATGCGGCCGCAGAGACCGCGGGCATCGACGCCGCCATAACGGCCGCCTTTTGCGGCGCGTTTCACGAGCGGAATGGGCTGCTCCACGAGGGGTCGGCGCGGGTCGCCCGCAGCAGGCACCGGAGGCGCAGCTCGGGCCCCAGGAATCACCGACGGCCGGCCATCGGGACGCGGGCCGCGAGCCTCGGGTTTTCGCTCGACCGCAATCGGTTTGTTGGTCGCCGGGCACAGGGTCGTTTGCACGTCATGGGGCAAGCGGCAGTGCGGGCATCGGAAAAAGCGCTCGCTCATAACGCGGCCAATCTGCGAACGATTTGTTCGAGACTCGCGGAACTCCAGGATGCGCGGGGGCGCAAACGCATGCAGCCATCGTATAGCTCCGCGCGCCGGGCGGCAATGCGCGCCTATCGCCATCGTCGCCGGAGCTCGATCGCCGCGGCCGGCCACGGACGGCCGCGGCCGGCCACGGACAGTCGCAAGCCCAAATCGTTCACAGCTATCCCCTTGTATTTGCTTGTATTTGCTATACATCGCCCGCGGCACGAAGCTCGCAACAAGCGTCGGCAATGCCTGCCCCCTACGCCGCCCTGCTTCTCGCGACCCTCGCCCTGTCGGCCCCGTTGGCCTTTGCGGAAGGGCTGCCCGTGGTGGCCTTCGCGACGGCGACTGCATTTCTTGCGCTGGCCCTCCCGCGGTCGATGCGCGCGGGCGCGGCCCTCTTGATCATGGTGCAGATTGCACGCATTGATCGTTCGCGCGACGAGAGTCTTGCCCACGCCGCCAACGTGCGCGCGCACTTCTTGGAGGCCGCGACGTGCACCGCTGTGGGGCGCGTCGATTCCGCCGTCGCACTTCGCGAGGAGTACTTTCGCTTCGAGCTTCGCGTCGTCACCGCGTCGTGCGACGGCCGCGCCGGCGACGGGCTCGCGGGCGAACGCGTGCGTGTGACGACGGAACAGGGGGACCTGCGACGGGGCGACAGTGTGTCTGTCGCGGGCTCTTTCGCCGCCACGCGGGGCATTCGGGCACCGTGGGAGCCCAGTGCCGCCATCAGTGAGGCCCGAGGCGATCCGCTGGTCCTCGCGCGGGCCGAAACGGTCAGCGTTCTTCAGCGCGGTGCCGGCTTTTTTGCTGCGATTGACGACGCGCGGCGCACGCTAAGAACATTTTTTCTTGACAATTTTGAAATTTCTGCATCGGGCCTCCTGCGCGCCCTGGTCTTGGCCGAGGTGGACCTCCCGCCCCGGACGAGTTTCGATTTCAAGCGAAGCGGGCTCTCCCACGTCTTGGCGGTCAGCGGCATGCATCTGACCCTCGTGGCGGGCGCGGCGTTGCACCTCTCGGACCGCCTCCTTCGACGCATTCCCGGTCTTGCCGCGCGGATTCCGGCTGGCACCCTCGCGACGGTGCCCGCGGCCCTCGCGGCCACGGTTTACGCGGCCCTCACGGGTTTTGGCGGCTCAAGTTTACGCGCGCTGACCATGCTCGCGGCCCACGCATTTCTTGTACTCCTCGGCCGACGACCATCGGGCTCTTCCTCCCTCGCCGCGTCCGCGTTTGCCGTGGGACTCATCGATCCGCTGGCCATGACAGACCTCTCGACGGCCCTTTCCGTAGCGGCCACCGCCGCCCTCATTCTTCTCGGAACCGGGATCGCCGCGCGCTTGCGCGGGCCCGCCGTCGTCACCTCCGCTGTCGGCGCGAGCCTTGCTGCTACGCTCGGCACCATTCCCATTTTGCTGGAATTTTCCCTGCCAATTCCCCTCTTGGGTGTGCTCGCGAATCTTGTGGCCGTCCCCCTTGGCGAGCTCGTCGCGTTGCCGTTTGCCCTCGCCGGATCACTGCTTGTATTATGCAAGCTTCTACTGTTGGGCAAGGTGTCGTTGGCCATTGCCGCCGCGGGCCTTGCGCTCGTCGCACAGGTCGCCCACGCGGCCGCGAGCGTGCCGGGCGGCGTCCTCTTCATTCCGCAACCGTGCGGCGCGTCTGCGGGCTGCGCCCTCGTGGCGATGGCCGCAATCGTCGCCATCCGGCCCTCACGTTTTCGGCGCGGCCTCGTCGTGGCTCTCGTGGTCATGGCCCTCGGTGCTGAGGGCGCGCTCCACGTGCCGCCGGGGCTTCCCGTCCTCCGCGTGACGCACCTCGATGTGGGTCAAGGCGACGCGACGGTTCTTGAGTTCCCCGGCGGTCCGCTTTGGCTCGTCGATGGCGGCGGACTCATCGGAAGCACCGTCGATGTGGGTGACCGCGTGGTCGTACCGGCCCTCGTTCAAGCGCGGAGATCCCCTGACGTTGTGATCTTGAGTCACCCTCACCCCGATCATTTTGGCGGCCTCGCAGCGGTCTTGCGCGACCGCCCACCGAAGGAACTTTGGGACACGGGCCAGGGCGAACACGAGGTCATCGGCGGCCGCTACGCGGAGCTTTTGGACTTTGCGCGGGCCAAGGGAATTCGCGTGCGAAGGCCCGATGAACTTTGCGGTGCTCACGCGGTGGGCGGAGCTGTCGTGGAGGTCGTGGCCCCCTGCGCGTCGGTCAATTACGATCGCGGTCCGAACGACAATTCGTTCGTCATTCGGGTGCGCTACGGCGAGCGCAGTGTCCTGCTCACGGGCGACGCGGAGGAGAAACTCGAGAGTGAACTCGTCAGGCGACTTGGGTCTCCGGGCCTCGCCTCCGAGGTGCTCAAGGTCGGCCATCACGGAAGTCGCACCTCGACGACCGCGACGTTTCTCGCGGCGGTTCACCCGCAAGTCGCCGTCGTGTCGGCGGGGCATCGGAACCGTTTCGGCCATCCGCATGCGGGCACTTTGCAAACCCTGGCGTCCCACGCAGTGTCTGTGTTTCGCACGGACGAGCTTGGGACGCTTCGCGAGGAAACATCCGGCATTTCTTGGACCTTCGGAGCCATCTCGTTCTCCGATCGGGCATGGCGCGGTGCATGGTAAGGATGGAGCGATGCCTTTTCCCGTCAGCCCCCTCCTCTCGAAAGAAGCCATCGCCGAACGGGTCAAAGAGCTCGGCGCGCAGTTGCGTGCGGACTACGAGGGCAAAAACTTTCTCATCGTTTGCGTGCTCAAAGGCAGCTTCGTTTTTGCGGCCGATCTCGCCCGCGCGATCGACCTTCCGCTCCGAATCGATTTTCTCGGAACGCGCTCCTACGGCGATGGCACCGAGTCGAGCGGCGTCGTGCAGATTACACAGGATCTTTCGCGGCCGATCGAAGACGTGCACGTGCTGCTCGTCGAAGACATTGTCGATTCGGGGCTCACCATTGCGCACCTGATCAAACTGCTTCGCACGCGCAGTCCTGCGTCGCTCAAGGTCTGTTCGCTGCTCCACAAGCCGTCGCGCGCGAAGATCGAAGTTCCCATCGACTACCTGGGCTTCACGATCGAAGACCGTTTCGTCGTCGGCTACGGTCTCGATCACGCCGAACTTTATCGCAATCTTCCCTTCATCGGCGTTCTTACACCCTAGGCAACCTGGCCGAGAATACCCTGGTTATTTGGCGTTCTTTGGGTTTGAGAAAATCCTATTGCGTGTACTCTGCAATCTTGTCCGTGAGGTGTTTCGTGCCGAATCGTGTCCTTTCTCCCATGCGCATTGTGCCCGCGATCCTCATCGCCGGGCTCGCTCTCGGCTGCTCGTCGCCAAGCGGCACGGCGAACACCTCCGTGGCACCCGCGGGCAATGGCTACCCGGTCGCGGATTGCCGCGAATTGACTCCAGGCATCCTGCGTTTGTGGGCCGAGGGCACCACGGTTCACGTCCAGCCCGGCGCGGCCCGGAGCACCGTTGTTCACCTTGACCCGGACGCCTGCGCCGCGCGCGACGTCACCATGTCCGTCGACGATGCAACGGTGGCAAAGGCCACCATGGTCAGCACGACTTTCAATCTCGAGAACCCGACCCGCGAGCTTCGCATCGAGGGAGTTTCGCGCGGCGCCGCGACCGTCACCATCGCGATGAAAGACGTCGATGGTGCCCCCATACGCGAGGTCGTCTCGCTCATCGTCGACGGCCCCGAACCCCCGGTGTGCAGCGGCGAACGCACAGCTCGCCTCGAGGCTGGCGGCAAAGTGGAGGGCAGCGGCGCCCTGCTCGGCACGTACACAAGTGTGCCCGGCTTTGCGAGTTTCCCGGCCACACAAGGCTACCGCTGGCCCTTCGTGCCCACCGAGGTCACGGTTGGTTGCGGGGGCGTCGCGAACACCGACGACCGCGTGAGCCTGTCGCCCGCAATTCGTTTCAAGCCCAGCGATGGCGTGTGGAAACTTCGCCGCGAGGTCACCTTTCGCATTCCGGTGAATCTCGCTCTCATGCCTGAAAAAGCTCGACTTCGTCACATGGAGCTGTGGTTTTCGAGCCCTAAATTTCAACGTCCCCGCGCGGTGCCCGTGGCCGATTTGCGCGTCGAAGAAGATGGGCCAAAAGCATTTCTCTCTTTCAAAGCATCGTCCTTCGGCACCTGGGAAGCGCGCGTCGCAAAAAACGCGGGCACGAAAACGTACACGCGCCATCTCACCTACCGCGCGGCCACGGGGGTCTCGATGGGCGGTGCCGGAACGGCCCTCGTCGGCCTTAACAACCACGAGCGCTTCGACACCCTCGCGCCCCTTGGCGGTCCGTCGGATTTCACCTGGCTCCTCAACAACATCATGCACAACCACGTCGCCGGCTTCCCGCCGAACGACGGCGACAACGCTGCGACCACCGTCGTGACCGCGCGTGAACTCGAGAGCCGTGAGGTTCCCGGTTTCCCCTACGAGCATCGCAGCACGTTCAACGACTGGTGGTACGAGTACCCAAAAGACGGCAACGGCGGCACGTTCGATCGCGGGAGTTACGTTCAAATATTCCGAGACATGGGGCTGGCCCTCGGAAGCTGGAGCGGCCCAGGCCTCGAGATCGGCGGCGAAACGCTCCCCCTCGGAGTGCCGGCGACGGACAAGAGCCTCCTCGGCACGCGCGCCAATCGCGACTGCGCGCTCTACGGCAGCCCCGTAGACGGCGATCCCTTCGCCGAAAAAGCCCGCGAACTGCAGCAAACCTGCCCGTCAGAGCGCTGCTCAAATGGGTTTCGTGCGCTCCACTACTACGACGACGAATTCAACAAAAAGGGCAAGTGGCCCGTCATCAGCGTCTGCGATGGCGGCTCCCAAGACCTCTCGAGCTCACCATGGGCGAATCGATTTAACGGCGCTCACTCCGAGCCGCTCGAAGTGGCACTGGCTGTAGACTACAACGATAACGGCGTTCGCGACGAGAATGAGCCCATCATCCGTTCGGGGACCGAGCCATTCCGCGACCTCGGACCAGACGGAATCCCGAGCGTCGACGAGCTCGGGTACAAGGTCGGCGTCAACGATGATCCCGCGGGAGACGACTACGATGGCCAGTACAATCCGTCCGGTACCGAGGGCAACGGCCACCGCGAAGACTTCGAAGCCTTCTCGGACGTGGGCCTCGATGGCGTAGCAAATACCCCAGCCGATGGCCGACGGTGGGACTACGGCGAGGGCAACGGCATCTTCGACACCTCCCTGGCCGTCCGTACGGTAGCACGTACAGATCCTCGGGCCATCGTGATGGGCTGGACGACCCCAAAAGGCGGCGCGTTGAAGGGCGAAGCCCTCAAGCGAATGGACCTCTGGATCGACGGCGGCACACGCGACCTCTTCAACTTTAGCGCCTCGGGCCAGAGTCTCGCGGGGGCCCTTTCAACCACCGGCAAGTCCGTGGGCTACATCACGAACGTGAAAAATCTGCCCAACGCGACGCGCTTTGCAACCCCCGGTGACTTCGACCCCGGCCGCGTGGTGTGGAGCGATTTGCCTAGCGTTGTGTACCATCGCTACGGCCAAACCGAACCTGGCTCCGATGGCACCCTCAATCCCGAAAGCGGAAAACACGTAGGCACGCCCGTGGAGCTTGAGGGCCGCCTCCGTTCGGCCATTTACTTCATCGGAAGCCGGTGGCCAACCGGCCCACGATTTTTGGGCCCGCGATCGTCCGACGCGCCCGCCGTCGGTGCTCTTGATTGCGAAGTCCTCGGCAACTGCACGTTCGAATTCAAGGCCACCGACGGCCGCCGAGGGCCCGTAACGGTCTCGCTGCCCCCTGGATATGCCCACGAAGCCATGCAGGGCGTGAGGTTCCCAGTCATCTACATGCTGCACGGCTACGGCATGGACCCATCGGGTCTCAGCGCGGCCATCGTCTTCATCGAGCGGTGGATGAACTCGCCTCTCTACTCCGCCGCCACGCGCATGCCGAAGGCGATCATCGTCTACGTCGACGGCCGTTGCCGCTTTTCGACGACCGGTGAACCCGAGTGCTACCGTGGTACGTTCTACGCAGACAGCCCGCGAAAGGGTGGCGTGCAACAGTCCAAGTGGTGGCTCGAACTCATGGGCGAGGTCGATCGCCGCTTCCGCACAATGGCCCCCGCCGACGTTGAGATGACCGAATGAGCAAACGACGCGTTTTCCTGGAAAAACTCATTGCCGAAGGCTCCAACGACCCCTTCGCGCACTACGGTCTTGCGCAAGAATACCGAAGCCTCAAGCGCTTCGATGAGTCCATCGCAACGTTCACACGCATCCGCGACAAGTACCCGACCTATCTTGCGTCTTACCTGATGATGGCGCAGCTTCTCGAAGAGCGAGGCAGGCCCGCCGACGCATCCGAGTGGTGCCTCGCGGGCATCGAATACGCGAAGCTCGCGAGAGACGCCCACACCATCGGCGAGCTCGAGTCGCTGCTCGAACGCGTGAAATCCGCATGATCGAACCAAGGGCCATTGTCGTTCCCTTCGGCACAGCGGAGGCGGGCTTGGGCCTTGGGCTTGCGGCGTTGATTCACGCATTTCTGCGCTTAGGCCTTGCGCCAGTGGGCCTTGCACAGCTCCGTGGCGAGGCGGTCGGCTTGGTCCCCGCCCCGCTCCTTGAGGCCCTCGTAGAGCCCGTGAGCTGGGTCGCCATGGCGCAGCGATCGCCCGACCGGCCCGTCGGTATTGAGCACGTGATCACCGGCGCCCTCGGCTCGCCCGACTCCGACTCCGACGAGGACGCGCAGTTCACGGTTCGTATCTTTTCTGAGAGCGATGCGCGCGTGCTTGCTCACGTCACCCGCGAGTTCGATGACGACACCGCGGGTGCGGTTCTTGTCGAGGTATTGACCGCGGCACTAGAGCCTCAAGGGTACGTTCTTGGGCCGTTGGCGGACCTCGCAGGCCTCTCCTGGGATGCCCTTTCGAGCGTTCTGCGCGCTGAAAAATCGGCCCTCATCGATGCCACTCCCGCGGGCCCCGGCGACCCCGTTTCCGCCATGGTGCACCTCGCGAGGGCCGTGAGCGACGCGCCCGAAAACGCGTATGCCGCACGCCGGTTGGCGGCGTTCGCGCATGGCTACGCGGAGGCTCACCGTTTCGCGAAACCGGAAACCGAAAACGTCCTTCGCACCCTCGAAAGCGCTGTAACCGACGCGCCCGATCAGCTCGAACTCGTGGAGGCCCTCGCCCTCGTGCACGCGCATGGCGGCGACACGAAACGCGCGTCGGCGCTGGCTTCCATGATTCTCACGAAGCACCCGGGTCGCGTGATGGCGAGCCTCGTCCACGCGATGGTGGCGCGTCGCGATAACCGCTTTGAAGAGGCCCTCGCGATCCTCGACGCAGGTCTCAAGCTTCATCCCGAAGACCCCATTTTGCGGACAGAAATGGGAACAACGTGGGCCGAAACCGGCCAGCTCGTTCGCGCCGAACGCGAGTGGCTTCGTGTGCTGCAGCGCCATCCCGGCCACCCGACCGCCTTCGCCAACAGCGCGGCCCTCGCGTTGCATCGCAAAGACCCGCTGCTCGCAGAAAAGCTCGTCGATGCGGTGTTGCCGATCGACGTGGCCGCGGAGGTTCTGCGCGGAGCTGTGAACCTCGCGATTGCCTTCGAGCCCATCGATACGGCCCGTCACGCGCGCGTCGCGTCGCTGCTCACGCGCCTGGTTCTTCTCTCCCCCGACGACGCGTGGGCCCGCCTTCAGCTTGCCAAAGTTCGCGTGCAGCTCGGCAACATCGACGACGCGATTCGCCAGCTGCGCGACATCGAGCGATCGGCCCCTCAGACCCATTACGGTGCCGAGGCTCGCCTGGCGCGTTTCCGTTTGGAAGATCCGACGGCCGCCATGGAACTTGAATCGGCCCTGCGCGTGGCCTTTGGCTCCGTCGCAAGCAACCTCGACTCCGTAGCGGCGAGAGCGCGCCGCTTTTCAATTTCCCATGAAATTTGGCTGGCAGATGCGATCATCGCCGAAGCGCTTCGCCGCAAGGGAGACCGCAGGGGCGCGCGCGCAGCTCTCGACCTCGGCCTTTCGCGGGCACCGGGGTCGGCCCTTCTCACGCTGCTCGCGGTCATTCTTTTTCTCGACCTCGGCGACCTTCCAGAAGCGCTGCGACGCGCGCGCGATCTGCCCCGCCATCTCGGCGACGACGCCCTCGTGCACGGCACCTTGGCTCTCCTCGCAGCCACCGAGGGCGACAAAGCCACCATGCTGCTCGCCTGCGATCGCGCCGAAAAGTGCGGCATCGAGGAGGAGCTTCTGAACGCGATTCAGCAGCATTTTCTCGAGCGTTCCCAACCCGAGGTCCGGCGCATCGGTGCCGAGCTGCTTCGTCGGCTCGCGCATCGCGTGTAGACTGCATGCACGTTCCGCAGCCCCTCGGCTCGCGCAAATCTCGGATGCGTTGAGCTAGACCCTCGCCGAAAAGGGTCTAACCTCTCGGGCTCTTGCAAATTTCCAACGCGAGAGACCCTCGCCCATCACCTTCCGTCGCGAGCGACGAATCCCTAGGAAGTGGCGAGCGATAGGCACTTTCTGTGCCTTGAGCGACCTCCCCATCCTATCCCAGTTGCTTCGCAGCCTGGGGGATGGGTCCCCCGACCGCCGGGATTTGGCGCGCAGCAGGAAGGTGATCGGCGAGGGTCTAGCTAGCGGACCGTCACGGGCGCGGTGAACGTCGCGTCTGAGAACGCCGAAACTGTGGCCTTCATGAGGGCTGCCTCGATGCATGCGCCCACCTCCGGCGACGGCGCATTCAAGGCAGATGCGCGCTGGGCCTTGCCCTCGCTGCCGAAGGTCAGGGTTGCTTTGACCTCGAGCTCTTGCCCCCCGAGGCAGTTGTGGGCCGGGCCTTTTACCTTGGCCAGAGCCGCCTGAAACTCACCTTGCGAGGGTTTCGGTTTTCCCGAGGCCACGACTGGCGTCGCTCCCGCGGTAGTCACCGTTGGCAACACGGGTGCAGTCTGCACCTTTCCGCCGACCGCCGCGGTGACCTCGTCCATGAACGACTTTTCGCCCGCAGGCCCGGCGGCCTTCTGTGAACCTTTTGCCTCGGGCCCTTTTGGCGGGGCAACCCCGGGCGGCGGGGCAACCCCGGGCGGCGCCGCACCCGGCGCGGGGACGGCGAGAGAATCTCCTGGCTTTGGTGAAACAGCTTGGGGCTTGACCGCCGCGGAACCCTTGACCTCGGGCACCGCCACGGCCTGCGGCGTTTGCGGCGCGGAGGGCGCGGGCTCACTTGCGGGCCGGACCTCGGCAGGGGCGGGCGCCGAAATCGGGGCGGCGGCCGTGGGCGCGGGCGACTCGCTTTTTCGCAATGATACCAATGCGATAGCGCCAACCGCGAGGACGGCCGCGGCTAGGACAACCCGCGTGATTGGCGAAGAGGCACCGCCCGTGGCAACGGGACTCGGAAGCGTCTTCGGCGGCTCCGCGGCCGAGGCCTCTGCGCTGGCCTGCGAAGCGGGAGTCTCGATAAATTGCACCGACGGCGACAGCGGGGTGAGGTCAAAACCCGATGGCATGGTTGGTGAGGCAACGGGCACCCGCGTGGCAAGAACGGGGACGGCGCTCGGCGCACTGCCTGCATCTGCGGGCAAACTCACATCGCTCGACCCTGCCGCGCTCGAGCGAATGGCCTCGGCCAAACGCTCCAAATCGATTAGGCCCGAGTTGTCGGTCACGCCGCTCGCGGGCGGCGGCATCAGGCGAACGCTCGCCGGCGCGGAGGAGCTGAGGGGCCCCGCTTGCTGAGACAATTTGGCAAGGTCTCGAAGGCTTTGGCGGTCGCGGTCGCGGTCGTGGCTGTCGGTCATGGGAAATAGGCGGTTCGGCGAGAACGATCCGTTGAAGTGCAATAGGCTACCGGCAATTGCAAGTGTGGGCCGCTTTTTTTTCGGCCCCAATCGCCCCGTCCGTCAAGCAAATCCCGCCAGCGATTCGTCATTTTAGGCGGCGGTGACCATCGCGCTAAAACGCGCTGGGAAAAGCGAACGACGTGTGCGACGCCGCCACCAGCATCGGTTCACCATGGCACCTCCCCCGCGTTTTTTTGCCCGTCTCGCGCTTACCGAAAATCTCACGCCCCTCGTGCGACGCCTGGTTTTTTCCCGCGAAGACGCCTTGCCGATGGCCTTCACGCCGGGTCAGTGGGTAAACATTTTTCTGCCCATTCCCGGTGCCGATGCGCCCCTTCGGCGGGCGTACTCGATAGCGTCTTCGCCCCGCGCCGATGGCACCTTCGAGCTTGCGGTCACGCGCGTTTCGGGCGGTGCCGGCTCCACTTTTCTCCACGAGCTTTCGCTCGGTTCCGTGCTCAATGCGGAGGGACCGCAGGGCTTTTTCTCGCGCTCCCAATCGGCCACATCTCCGACCCTCTTCGTGGCCACGGGCACCGGTTTCACGCCGCTGCGGAGCATGCTTCTCGCGGCGGTCGAAGCCGGCTCGACGAGCCCCGTCCACCTCATTCTGGGCGCACGTCACGAGGAAGATCTTCTTTACCGCGCCGAGCTCGAAAGCCTGACCCGCGCCTGCCCTTGGTTCTCCCTCACGCTCACACTTTCGCAAGGCTCTGCGTCGTGGGCGGGCCCGCGCGGGTATGTGCAAACGCACGTCACGACGGCCCTCGCCGGCCTCACGCCTCATGGTCCGCCGCATGTCTACGCGTGTGGCCTCCAGCGCATGGTGAGCGTCGTCCGCGAATTGGTCCGCAAAGACCTCGGCTTTCCGCGCGAGCAGATGCACAGCGAACGCTTCGACTGAGCGAGCCTAAAAGGCACGGGCGTGACCGCGGTCGTTGACGGAGAGGGCCTAGTGGTGCCAGAAGCGCCGGGTCATGCCGGAGCACACATCGTTCCTGTCGTATTTGGTCGCCAATTCGAAGCTCGAGCAGAATTTGGCGGGCTTCAAGTCCGTCATTGCTGGCCACCCGGCCACGCACTCGGCGGAGCCTTTGGCGGCCAGCATTTCCGT
>CAMCKZ010000056.1 GCA_945875545.1 Polyangium aurulentum
AGGGCCAAGAGGTCTCTATCGAGTACATCCAGCGAGTCGGCGTTTTCAATCAAGAACTCGCGGATGATTTCGTCGTGTTGGGCCATGGTGCAGCCGTCACTTATGCTCCCCAGGGGCCGCGCTGTCGAGGGCAATCGCGCACGCTCCGCCGCGCTCCTGCTGCGCACCCGACATCGTCGGCCGGCTGTCCTCGCCGTAGAGAGACTACGGCGGCGGTAACCGTCCTAGCTCTCGGGCGCACGCTCCGCCGCCCTCCTGCTGCGCGCCCGACATCGTCGGCCGGCTGTCCTCGCCGTAGAGAGACTACGGCTGCGGTAACCGTCCTAGCTCTCGGGCGCTCGCGACGGAGGGCGGCTTCGCTTTTGTACGGCTGGAGAGGGCGGCTTCGCTTTTGTACGGCTGGAGAGGGCGGCTTCGCTTTTGTACGGCTGGAGCTTCCGGAAGGCGCAGGAAGGGAGAAGCCGCGCGGGTTGCCGCTTTGACAGGATCGGGAAGGAGCGCATGCAGCCCTTGCAACCGCTTTGACAGGATCGGGAAGGAGCGCATGCAGCCCTTGCAACCGCTTTGACAGGATCTGGAAGGAGCGCATGCAGCCATTGCAACCGCTTTGACAGGATCGGGAAGGAGCGCATGCAGCCATTGCAACCGCTTTGACAGGATCTAGAAGAACCGCATGCAGCCATTGCAACAGCTTTGACAGGATCAGGATCGGGCGACGGAACCGCTTGCGACCGCTTTTCCGGATCGCGTCAAACCGCCCGTCAACGCTTCCGCCCCTGCTCCGGGGTTTTCGCGCACATCCCCCACCGCTTGCAACCGCTCCCCGGGGCTCTTGACGCTTTCCCGCCTGCACGCCGGCAATCGTTACGCATTTTTTCCTTGCGTCGTCCCCCGACGTTGACCCACTTTAGGTGAACGTTGACCAGTTGAACCCCGACGTCGAACGCTTCGCCCGCTAGCCAAAAGATTAGAACCACAAAAAACACGAAACACACGAAAATGGAAGGAGAGGGAAAGGAAGGTCTGTTTCGCCAATCTAAAGCAAAAATTTCTGATCCCCTTTCGTGTATTTCGTGCCTTTCGTGGTTAAAAAAGGAAATCACCATAAAGAAGCTGACCGCCAACGACCCCGACGTTGACCAGTTGGACCCCGACGTTGAACCTTTTGACCGCGACGTCAAAAAAGCGCCTAGGGCTCGTCAAAGGGCAGAGCCTCAACCAGGCGCACCCTCAGAAAGCGAAACAATCATGAAGAAATCAGCCATTCTCGCCGCCGTCTCCGCATTCGCCATCGCGTTCTCCCTCGCCCCGGCCGTCGCCCGCGCGGAAGGCGTTGGCCTCAACCTGGGCCTTCGCACCGGCTACGCCATCGCCCTCGGCGACGCCATTCAAAGGGAACCGATGAGCGAGGGGATTGCCGGCGCAATACCGCTGCACCTCGACGCCACCTTCGCCATCACGCCCACCTTCAACGCGGGCCTGTACGTCGCGTACGGTAACGGCGATAAGGGCAGCAAGGCTGATGCTCCCGAAAGTCTCAGCACTAGGGCTTATGGTCTCCAGGCCAACAGGCTCTTCGGCTCGGGCTGGGCCGGCGTCTTTTGGGGGCTTGAGAGCCTCAACTGGGACACGACGGCGAGCGCGTCTGCACAAACCGTGACAGCAACCTTCAGCGGCTGGCAGGCGGGTCTTCAGGGCGGCGCCGACTGGAACGTCAGGGGCAACTTCGCGGTGGGGCCCTTCGCGAGCCTCGCGCTGGGCGAGTACACGGGGGTGAAGCTTGAAAAGGGCGGGAACTCAAGCTCCCAAGACATCCCCTACACCGCGATGCACCAGTGGCTGACCCTCGGCCTTCGCGGCTCTTTCAGCCTCTGATCGATGCGGCGCTGAGGCGCTGACCCGCCACAAACACGCCTCCCGGGTCCGCGCTCCGGGGGGCGTTTTTGTTTCGCGAGCCAGCGGGCGGCCGTGGGAGGGCGCCGGACACGCGCACGACACGCGCCAAAGGCGTCGCCGTCAACCCCGGCTCACACGTTCTTACACCTCAGCGTTGAAGCCGCGAAAGATGCGATCGTGCTGGCGGGCGGCGCGATCCCAGCCGCGGTCGAGGCGAAGCATGCGCCGGCGGAGGCGTTTGTCGGCGACGGTGCCGTAGGCGTGGCGGGCGCGCTGGCAGGCGCCGGTGAAGGCCTCGGCGGAGCCCTCGGAGAATGTGAACCCCGTGCCGGTTTCACACGAGGCGTCGGCGTCGACGACCGTGTCGGCGAAGCCGCCGACCGCGCGCACGATGGGAGCTGTGCCATAGCGTTGCGCGAGGCGTGCGAGGGTGGCGCTGGGTTCCTCGCGGTGGGGCGCGAGCAGCCAATCGGCGCCGGCGAGCGCGCGATGAAGCACCGCCTCGCTCGGGCAGTGGACGACGCGGAGCGAATCGCCGAGGGTGACCGCGAGCGCGGTGAAACGGGAGACGTCAGCTGTTTTACTGGTGACAAGCACGGCCACCCGCGCCTCGGTTGACGCGATGACCGCGGGCAGGGCCGCGAGCAAAATCTCCGCACCGGAGACGTCGTCGAGGTTCGTGATCGCGACGGCGAGGGGCGCGTCGCCTTCGAGCGGGAAGCCCAACTCCGCGAGCAGCGCGCCCTTGCAGCGGGCCTTGCCGGTCACGTCTTCCGGGTCAAAACGCGCGGCCAAGTGCACGTCGGTTGCCGGCGACCAACGCGCGGCGTCGATGCCCGGCTCGATGGCCCGCGTGACGGACCGCGCGGCGGCGCCAATCGTGGAGCCCGTGGCCGTGGAGCCCGTGGCCGTGGAGCCCGTGGCCGTGGAGCCCGTGACCGCGACGCGCGCCTGCAAAGCGTCTGCGAGGCTGCGGCCGAAACCGCCCGCGAGCGCGTCTTTCAAGACCGTGTCGCCGGGGAAGAACACGGCGTCGGCCAGGGTAATCGCCAGGGAAAGTGCGCGAAAGCCCTCGGACGACGACGCGGCGCCGGCGGCCATTGCGGTCATCGCGGGGGGCAAACCGAGGGCGGCGGTGGCCTCGCGGGGCAATTCGCCTTGAAGGCGCGGGTCGTGGACGGAGACGACCGCGCGTGTGCCGCGAAGGCCCGGCTCGGTATCGCGAAGCAGCGCGAGGTGAGCGGTGGCAAGCGCCGAGGACACCTCGTTCAAGTGAAGGACATCGACGGCCTGGCCTTGGCGCGAACGCACGATCGCGAGCTCGACGATGGCGCGGGCGAACAGCGACGCGTGCCGGGCTTGGAGCGCGGTGTTCTCTCCCGCCGTGAGCAGTGCGCCGCGCTCAAGAAACGCGGTGCCAAAGTCAAGCAAAATCAGATCAATTTGCGACGGCAGGCGGCCGTCGTAGACCGTGACCTCCACGCTTTCGCCGGCGAGGTCGAACGAGAGGGGCGTGAGGCGCCGCGCAACGAAAAGCCCGCCATTTTCGAACTCGCGCAGGCGGGGCGCAACGATCGTGACGGCCGCGCCCAAGAGTTTGAGATGCTTTGGCAAGGCTGCGGCGACTTCGGCCAACGCACTTGTGCCGGTAAACGGAGCGACGTCGGTCGTTGCGAACAAAATTTCCATCACGAGCGCGCCTAACACGAATGCGCCGCCTCCACAGCCCGGCACGCGCAGAAAATCAGCGTGGGCGCGCTTGGGCCGTGGTTCTCTCGTCGCCGGAGGTCGAAAAGCGCCACGCCTTCCCGCGCAGACCGCGCTAGCGCCCCGGGGCGATGCGAGTCCCGTCTTCGTTTTCGCGCGCCCGCCGGCCCACCGAGCCCACCGTTTGCAGCGGTCGCACCGATCGCATCGCTTGCGCGGATCGCACCGATCGCACCGTTTGCAGCGGTCGCACCGATCGCATCGCTTGCGCGGATCGCATCCCTGGCAGTCGCCGATCATGACGCGGGTTAAAATCGACGACGACTCCATCGTTCGCCCCGACGGCGTCGATGAGGCCGCTGTGAGGTCGGTATTTCGCGTGCCCGCCGAGCGCGCAAAACACCGACTCGACGTCTTTCTGCACCACGAGTTTCACCGCACCAGCCGCACGCGAACCCAGCGAATCATCGGGCTATCGGCGTTTGACGTGACGGGCAAGGCCATGCGTTCGAGCGACCGCCTTCGGCCCGAACAGCTCGTGGTTTTGTGGCGCGCGCCATGGGATGAAACGCCGGTGCCGACGGACATTCCCGTCGTCTTCGAGGACGACCACGTGCTCGTCGTGAACAAGCCCGCGGGCGTGCCGGTTCATCCCACCGCGCGTTACCACCACAACACGGTTATTCGTCTTTTGAAGACCGAGCGCCCGGGCCAGTGGCTGTCGCTCGCGCACCGGATTGATCGCGAGACGAGCGGTGTTCTGGTCTTGGCCAAGACCCCGGAAGCCGATCGCCGATTGAAACGCACGTTCGAGGCGCGCGAGGGAATTGAAAAGCGTTATCTCGCGATCACCTGGGAAATTCCTCAACAAGAAGGTTCAAAAGAATTTCGATTGGTGCGAAATGTGGAGCTCGATGCGGCGCACAAGAGCGGCGTTCGCATGCACGTCGTGCCCGACGGCGTGGGTCTTTGGGCCGCCACGCAATTTGCGGTCCAAGGCGAACGGCGGTCGCTTGACGGCCGCATGTACGCGCTCGTTCGGTGCTCTCTCGAGACCGGCCGCCAGCATCAAATACGCGTGCATCTTGCAAGTATCGGCACGCCGATTGTGGGCGATAAACTCTACGGGCCCGACGACGCTCTTTTCGCCAAGGGCGTCGATGGTCTGCTCACGCCGGAAGAAGACGCGCTTTTGGAATTGCGGCGGCACGCGCTTCACGCGTGGCAGCTTGAGCTTCCGCACCCGATGACCGGCGACTGGCTGAAGCTCGAGGCCCCAATGCCCAGAGATTTGTCAGAGTTTTGGGCTTCGCTCGGGCTCTAGAAGTGTGCTGGGAAACGCGGACGCTCCCAAAGCTAGACCCTCGCCGAAAAGGGTCTAACCTCTCGGGCTCTTGCAAATTTCCAACGCGAGAGCCACCCCATCCGACGCCGTCTGCTTCGCACACGGCTGGACGGGTCCCCCCCAACCTATCCCTGCCTGCTGCGCAGTCCGGGGGTTGGGTCCCCCTCGCCCATCACCTTCCGTCGCGAGCGACGAATCCCTAGGAAGTGGCGAGCGATAGGCACTTTCTGTGCCTTGAGCGAAACCCCATCCTATCCCAGTTCCTTCGGAGCCTGGGGGATGGGTCCCCCGAACCCCATCCGACGCCGTCTGCTTCGCACACGGCTGGACGGGTCCCCGACGGGATTTGGCGCGCAGCAGGAAGGTGATCGGCGAGGGTCAAGCTAGTGCAGGGCGAGGTAGGCCTGTGTTCGAAAAGAGGGCGTCGTATTTCGACGAGCCGAAGTCACGGCACACTGGCCCTTATGCCCCTCACTGACTCGCAAAATGGGATGGTCGCCGAGCTCGCAGTTGGCTGTCTCCCCGTTTACGCCTTCGCAAAAACAAAAGGAATATCAACCGCTTCGCTCTACAAATGGCGGAAACACGCTGGGCAACAATCCGCGCCCGCCCCGCGCCCCGGCGCTAGTCTTTGGCTTCAACGCGGATGAACTGCACGCGCCGATTGAGCGCGCGATTGGACTCGCTGTTGTTTTGAACGATGGGCCGCGACATACCGAAGCCCTTGGCGAGCAGGCGGTCTTTGGCGATGCCGTGTTTGGAAAGATAAAGCCGCACGGATTCAGACCGTGCTTGCGAGAGCTTCTGGTTGAACTTCTCGCCGCCGACGTTGTCGGTGTGGCCTTGAACCTCGATGCGCATTTGCGGAATGGCCACGAGCACGTCGCGCACGGCATCAAGAATGAAGAAGCTGTCTTTCTTGATGGTGGCTTTGCGGAAGTCAAAATTGATTTGCTGCGTGATGCGAATCTCACTCGACGTAACCACCACGGGCCCCAGCGATTTTACTGGGCAACCTGGCCGATCGCCCGCGGCGGGGCCGGGCGTATTTGGACAGAAATCATCGACGTCGAGCACGTGATCGCCGTCGTTGTCCGGCTCAGGGCAGCCGTCGTCGTCTTGAAATCCGTCTTTGTCTTCGCGCTCGGTTCGGCATCGATCCGTTGCGTCGAGAATGCCGTCCGCGTCGTCGTCGAGGTCAGGGCAGCCGTCGTCGTCTTGGTAGCCGTCGCGATCTTCTGGCTGCAGAATACAGATATCGACGGAATCGGGAATCCCGTCGGCGTCGCTGTCCGGGTCGTCGGGGCAGCCGTCGGTGTCGAGAAAACCGTTCCACACTTCGCGCACATCGGGGCACGAATCGGTGTCGTCGGTGATGCCGTCGCCGTCGCTGTCGCCCGCGCTCGGGGGCTTGTCCAAGCAGTGAACTGGATCGCTGCGCAGCGACGCAGCCTTGGCATTTTCCTGGGCAATCGCGATGTGTTCTTCCGCGTCTTCGAGGTCGCCGCGCTTGAGGGCATCGACGGCAAACCGCGTGCGGGCCTCGGCGGTGGCGAGTTCGACCGGGGCGCAACGCTCGGCCCCTCGTTGCCGTGCCGCGACGACAGCCTCTTCGAGGCCACCCGTTTGCACATGCAGCGCATCGGACTTCGCGCACGCGACCAGGAAGACCGGCGAAGCCGCTGCCACAAGGGCCACGAGGGAAAAGGATGCGAAGACGCTGGGCCTACGCGGGTGCCCGGCCACGCGCAAAAGCACTCCCACAGGCAAGCTCACTCCCACAGGCAAGCTCCGAGGCAGTCGCACAGGCAGTTTCACAGTTCCTCGTCATTGGTGGGCCGCACTGCCTTGCCGGGCTTCGACGGGCCAGGGTTTGAGGGACCGGCTTTCGCGGGATTGGCCTTGGTAGAAACCGGTGCCGAAACGGCCGACGCCGGCGATTCGGCTGGCTTTACGCCTCGCGAAATGGCCTCGGCCTGAAGGGCGTGGGCCGTCGCCAATTCGTCGTAGTCGAGGGCCTCTTGACCATGGGCCGAGGTGGCCTCGATGTCGCCTTGGGCCGCATAAAGCTCCGCGATGGCCAAATGGTAGGGCGCTTTTTCGCCCGCATTCGCTGTTCGCGCGGCCTCAATCGCGCGTTTCGCGCCAAGGCCCTTGGAGAGGTGCAGCACGCCGCCGCACCCGGAGGTGAGACCAAAACACAGAAGCGCGACGGCATGAAGACGCATGGGGGTATCCTCGCGTATCAGCCTCGCAGGAGTCACGCAAGCCCCAGGCGGAACGGGGAAAATCGTGCGACGCGCGCGGCACAACAAGCGGGCCGGCGTCAAGGGATTTGCCGGGGAATAACGCTAAGCGCGAGGTTTACCATCCACCAACATCGACCGCAGAATAGAGAGAACGTCGTCTTCGTCAAGGCCCACAAAGCTGCCGATCAGGTGGGTGGGGAGACCATTTTTGTAGGCTTGCAGAATCAGAGCCATGCGCTCGGCCTCGCGGCCTTCTTCGCGCCCCTTTTCGCGGCCCTCTTCACGGCCTTCTTCACGGCCTTCTTCGCGGCCCTCTTCGCGGCCCTTGGCGAGGCCGTCCTTCGTGGCTTTTGCGAACCAACCGCGTTGTATGCGAAGGAAATCGTAGCGTTTTTCCTGGGCCTCCGCCTCTTCTTCCGTCAGCCCGGCCTCGTTGGCGATGTCGAACGCTTCATGGATGCACGGCTCGGTCATCAGCGTGTCGGGAATGGTTGCGAGTTTGCCTACATTCTTGATAAAATAAATCCATTTATCGTGAATGTTGTCGAGGAGTTCAATTGTTTTTGTGAATTTTGGCAACTCAATAAAAATGAGTTCCAGGTCGCCGCTGTATTGCGCGAGGGTCTGGGTTTCGAGCAGTTTGTAGCGGCTGACGACCTCGGGTTGATCGGCAAACATGACGAAATCAGTGAACGTCAGCGCGACAACAGGGTTTAACAGGGTGTAGTCTTCGCCACGGCCAAGCTGCGCTGCATAGGCCTTGGCGGCGTTGTACAGGATTCGCTGCTCAAAGCTGTCTATGTTGACTACTTGCATTTCAATAATAACCATTTGACCATTGGCCAAGACGGCTTTGACATCAACGAAGGTGTCCTTCATTCCCTTGATGGCCGGGGCCAGGTACGGGTCGAGGATGGTCAGGCTCGCGATGGCCCCTTCGCCCTTGTATTCCAGGAGCGCGTTCAAAAAGTTGATCAGCAGCGGCTGGCTGCGCACGCTGCCAAACACCTTCTTGAAGGCGTAGTCTGTTTTGACATCTAAAAAACGCATTAGATCTTTCGGTATACGCCGACAACCACCCCGAGGAGCATGGTTGGGCGAAAGTCTGTGGCGCGAACGAGAATGGGCGCCATGTCTTTGTTCGCCGGCTGAAAACGAATGTAATCGGCCTCGGGGTAGTAATATTTGCACGTGGCTTCGTCGCCAATGAGCGCCACGACGATTTCGCCGCGCCTCGCCGTGGATTGACGGCGGACGAAAAGAATGTCGCCCGTGTGAATGCCTGCGTCGATCATGGAATCGCCGGCGACGCGCAGGCCGAAGACGTCGCCTTGGCCGCGAAGCATCGAACGGTCGATTCGAAGGGTGTCGATCACATGTTCGTCGGCCAAAATCGGCGCGCCGGCTGCCACGCGGCCGAGAACTTTGACCTCCACGATGTCGTCGTTGGCGGGGGTTTTTTCGCCAATGCCGTGGGAAGCCTCGGTCAGCGAAAGCTGTTCGGCGCGGCCGAGGCCCGTGGGACGAAGCGCGCGCGACTTCATGTCTTCGCGCTTCAAAAAACCCTTTCGCTCAAGGGCGCGAAGGTGATCGTTCACCCCGTTCGTGGAGCGAATGCCCATGCGTGCGCCAATCTCGCGCAGCGTCGGGGGGTAGCCGCGGTCGACGATGGACTCTTCGATAAACTGCAACACAAGCTGCTGCCGTTCGGTCAATTCTTGCATGATGCACGCATAGTACTGAACGGGTGCACCGTCGTCAACGAAGCTGCACCGATTTCCCGTGAACACTTGAGTAGACCCGTTTTCCCGGGAAACTCCAGCGTTTGCGCAGTCATCGGCCCCGTGCTGCGGGCCCGCTCCCCCGTTTTAGGGCTAGCGTCAGTGGGCGAGAAAACGCTCGGCGTCGAGGGCTGCCATGCACCCCGAACCCGCGGCGGTGACGGCTTGCCGGTACACAAAATCTTGGACGTCGCCCGCCGCGAAGACTCCGGGAACGCTCGTGCGCGAGGTTCCGGGTTCGGTCTTGATGTAGCCGTTGTCGTGGAGAACCAGCTGGCCTGTGAAGAGGTCCGTGTTCGGTGTGTGCCCGATGGCCACAAAAACGCCGGTCACTTTTAGCTCGCGCGTTTCGCCGTTTCGTGTATCGCGCAGCGTGACCGAGGTGACCTCACCCTTGGACACGTCGTGAATTTCGGCGATGTCCGAGAACCACGCGACCTCGATCTTTGGGTTCTGGAGCACCCGTGTCTGCATGGCTTTGCTCGCGCGAAACTCGCCGCGGCGATGAACGATGGTGACCTTCGCGCAGAGGCCCGAGAGGTACATGGCCTCCTCCATCGCGGTGTCGCCGCCGCCCACGATGACCACGTCTTGGCGGCGAAAAAACGCGCCGTCGCATACGGCGCACGCCGACACGCCGCGGCCCTTAAGCGGTTCTTCTGAGGGAATATTCAGCCATTTGGCCTGCGCGCCCGTCGCGATGATGACCGCATTGGCGAGGTACTCGACCTCGGGATCGCCCGCCCAGATGCGAAATGGCCGCTCGCTAAAATCGACTCTGTTGACGTCTTCGGTGCGGATGTCGCAGCCCTGGTGCGCGCACTGCGCGCGGAACGCCGCCATCAAATCGGGGCCCGTGACCTTGGCCGGAAACCCGGGATAATTTTCGACGTCGTTTGTGATCATCAGTTGGCCGCCGGGAATGCCGCCGCGGGTCATGCCCTCAAAAAGGAGAGGCTGCATGTTCGCGCGGGCCGCATAAATGCCCGCCGTGTGCCCGGCCGGACCTGACCCGATGATGATGACCTTGTGCGTGGTGGGATTGCTCATGACGGATTGGTTTCCTACGAGGCGCGCGGCTCAAGAGGCAGGCGCAACAGATGTTTGGGCCGGCTATTACCAGCGATACGCAGCCGAAAGCGCGAGTGAATTGACCGATTGCACAATGCGCCCGAGGTTCACGGGCCAGTTGCTGCGGTACACGGGGTTGCCCGAGGTGCCGCACAAGCCGGTGTATTGCGGCGTGGACGTGGCGGGGTTGCACGGCGTGCCCGCGAGGGCGCTGACACCGGGCGAGTTGGGGTCGTCGTTGACGGCATCTTTCACAAAAAGATGCATGTAAGCTACACTCAGATCGAGGCCCTTTTCACCGAGGGGTGCCCGGTACGTGAGGCCGGCCGCCATGCCAAAACGTGACTTGCCCATGAAGTCGATGTTTTGGTATTGTGGCGACTGGGCATTGGACTCCGCAAACAAGCCGCCACGCACCGCCATCACACTCGGTATCACTACGTAATCACCGCCGATACGCACACCGTAAACATCCTTGAAATGCTTGGCGAGGTCCGCATTTGGCGGAATGGAACCGCCCGCAAGCCCCGGGGGTGTCACGAGTCCGCGACCTGACGAATCGCCGGGAAAACGCACCTGAATCGTGTCGATCACGGAGTTTTGCGCGTAGGTCAGATCGAGTTCGAGGTCGTAGGGTTCGTCGCGGAGCGGATCGAAACTCGTCGTGGCAGAAGGCGTGCGAGCGTTGTGGATACGAAAGGCGATCCTTGCTTCGACGGGTAGCGCGAGCTTGACGGTGACGTTGTTTCCGCCGCCGCACGGGGTGTCGGTGCGCGACGCATCGCCGCAGTTTGCCAAGGACGAATCGCCCTTGTCGACGCCGGAGAGGTTTCCAGAGGCGACTTGCGGCGTGTAGTAATAGGCATCCGACGCGACATCGCCCTTGGCGTTGATTGGCGCGCTCGCACGCAGCCACGCGGCTACGTCGAGCCATGGGGTCGGCGTGGCGAGAACCGACACATTTCCTCCGGGCACAAACCAAGAACTGGCGGTCACCGTGGCGCGCACGTCGTTGCCGGGTTCGCGGTTGTCGGCGTTCAAGGCCATGGCCGTGGTCGCCATCTCGAAACGGCCAATTCCCCAGGTAAAAGCCCCGCCAATCGCGATGTCTGGGGTGACCTGCCAGCCGAGGCCGATGGTCGGAAAAGCGATGACGTTGTTCTGCGAAGTAAGCAGGTACCGCGACGGACCCATGGTCGCCTTTGATACAAATTCGGGCCACGATTCTTTCGGATTTCCGTTCGGCGCCACGACCGCCACGCCGAGGACGAGGCCCGTCGCCAAACGAAACGAAGCGCCGAGCGCTGGAATCGGGAGGGGCGTCGCATCGGCGCAAACTTGGGGATACGCGGCACCGCGAGTGGTGTTGTCGTCAGACAAATCGCTCGTAGCCTTGCGCCGGGTGAAGCATGCATTGTGCATGTTCATGTTGACCGACAGGCTGACGGAATCTCCGAGCCGAGCGAGGGCCGCGGGGTTGAAAAAAGTGGCGCTCGCGTCGTTCGCGTAGGCGAGCCACGCGCCGCCGCGGCCCAGCTGCACCGCCCCCAAGTCGGGGTATTCGAGGACAGAACTTGCAGACGCCGGGGCTGCGGAGAGAAGCGCGAGGGCGGCAATGCCGCGGGACCGAGAGAATGGGTGCATGGCTTTTTGGCGGGAAGGAGAACGACGGCCAGGATGTAGAAACGAGGGAAATATACAGCGAAAACGCATTACTCGGCGCGAATGGGTGAAGCCTTGAGGGAGGCTCGACCCTCTTTGACGTAGACCGTGAACTTCACCCGCTCGCACTGGTAACGCTCGCGAATCGAGTCGCGGTTTTTTCGGAGCGTGTTTTGAAACTTCTCAAACGACAAACCCTCGATGCTCTCGCTGCACGTCTGTTTGGTGCGCACGAAGTCTTCGTACACGGCGCGCCACTCCGCCAGCTCAAGTTGCTCCGGCGAACCGTTGGAGGTTGCGCCGCGGAGGGCCGCCAACATCGTGTCTTCGTCGTTCTCGGAGGCGAACTGCGGCCGTTGCGGCGCGGCCTGCGCGGGCGGTGCACTCGCGCGCGGTGGCGCCTGCGAGGGGCGTGGCGGCGGCGGACCGGACGGCAGGGGACGGCTCGATGCGCGTGAAGGCGAGGGAATTGGCTGGGAACCGCTCATTCCGAAGAGCCCCGCGTTGCCCGAGGAGATGGAGGTGGGGACCGGCGCGGACGATGAAAACGTGCCGAACGCCGGCGGGCCGAGGGGCACCGATGGAGCAGGCTGGGGATGCGGTGCGGGCGATGCGGGCGGCGGCAGAACGTGGAAAGCCGAGAGCCCGGACGACGAGGCCGGCGCGCCGACAATACTCTGCAAGTCCGCCGCGCGGCGAGGCGCGCCGGACCCGTTTTCGGCCAAGCGATCGACTGTGTCGTTCACGGCCTCGGCGATGGCCCGATGGGCGCGTGCCAGATTCGCAAGTTGCAGGCGCGGCGCTTCGCCGGCCTTGAAGGCCTCGGCCTCGCGCGCGAAACGTTTCAACGGCCGGTCGTGTTCAAGCCACAAAAGCGCGAGGCCCAGGAGGGAGAGAAAGATCACCGTGGCGCCCAAGAGCGGCATCGGGAGAGCGGCCTTGTCGTCGTCGGTAAGTGATTGAAATACCCCAGCAATATTGAGCAGCGGGGCCTGGGTTCGAAGCAGCACAAAGCCCGCGTCGAGATCCCACGCGTCACCTGCGAGCTTACCAAAAATGGCCACTGTATGTGGTGCTATGGACGACGCTTTTGACGAGCCCGTCGTGGTGAAGGTTTCGTCGGTGGCGAGGCGTGGAAGCGACGAAAGTGCGGCGTCGAAGTGGGCCGGATCGAAGCCCGTGGCGGCGCCCTTGCCCGCGAGTTGGCCCGCGGAAAAAAAGGCGAACGAGGCGCCCGTGTGATCGGAAATGCGCTGCGCGTAGCCGCCGTCAAGGCGTGTGAACGCGAGGATGGCACCGAGCGGTGGATGGCTGAAATCGTCTTCGATCGGGCGCGCGACCACGCGAAAAAGCTTACCGCCGAGAACCCAAACGTCGTCGCGGAGGTACCCGTGGAGGGCGTCGATCACGGTGGGTGCGGCGCCGAAAGTCACCGACGACGCCGCCTCGAGTTCACGAAAATTCACGAAGGTGGCCGCCGTGCCGCTGCGATCGACAATGACGTGCGCGTCGCCGCGGAGCTCACTTGGTATTTTTTCAATCGCCGACGAAAGGGCGCGAAAAAGCGTGTCTTTTTCCTTGCCGCCCGCGTTGACCTCAAAGGCTGCGAGGGCCTTTTGCACGTCGTCGTTCACCGCCGCGAGGGCGAGCGCATCAAGGGATCGTCGGGCGTCGGTCTCCAAAACTTTTCGGAGAGTCTGCACCTGCGCGACCGCAAACCCTTCGGCGTGGTCGGCCTCGCGGCGATCAAAAATCGCGACGGTGACCGCTGAAAAACCGAGCGCGACGGCGACGAGGGCCGCGAGCGCCACCTGCCATAGACGTGCAAGAATCATTTGGCGGCTCCCGCAACAACGAGGGCGACCGGGGTCGGAAGTTGCACGATTGCGCCCTCCGCAATGGTGACGCTTCGTGTCTCGCCCGTGGCCTGGCCCTCGAAGTAGGCGCGCAGCGTGTACTCGCCCGCGGGCGCGTCGATCGTGAAGGTGCCATCGGCGAGCGGAGTGGCCGTCGCGACGACGCTCGGCTCGACGACCAAATACCCGCGTGCACTGGGAAACGCCGCGTCGCGTAGTTCAAGAACGCTCGCCGCAGCGGGTGCCGTCCAGCTCCGGCGACCCGTTGGCGCGAGCACGTCGGCCTGCCAGTCGGCGGCGCCCAAGACGGTCGGCTTATGGGGAAAGACGTCGGCGTTTTGGAACGTGAGCGCGGTGGACGGACGCACAACCCACGTAGCCGGCAAGTAGCCGAGACCAATAAGCGGTATGGATACGGGCATGGTTTGGCCCGGGGGAGAAGCCGCGAGCAGCGCGACGACGACGTGATGCGACGGGTCGACTCCCTTCGTGCGAAACTCAGGCTTCACCGTGGGCGAGCCCTCGCGCCAATGAAAACGGTGCGCCTCACTCTTCGTGGCGGCGGCCTGTGTGGCGGAGGCGAGGTGTTGAAATCCCTCGAGCTTGCCCTTCAGTTTTCCGCCCGCCGACGCAAAATGCGCGAGGGCCAATGCAGCGACAAAAATGCGGGCGGCAGGGGAGTCCAAAAAAAACGTCGTCACGGGGCGCAGGCTACCGTTACGCGAGGCGCGCGCCAAGCCGGACGGCGTGCCCCGCTCACGTTATGCTGCGGCGATGTGCCCGCCCCACGCCGAAGTCGTTGCAATGCCAGTAGACCTTCGCAGCGATACGGTCACGCGGCCCACCGCGGCCATGCGCGACGCCATGGCGCGGGCCGAGGTCGGTGACGATGTTTACCAGGAAGATCCCACGATAAAAGCTCTCGAGATGCGCATCGCGGGCCTTCTCGGAAAGGAGGCGGCGCTGTTTGTGCCCTCGGGAACCATGGGCAATCAATTGGCCATCAAAGTTCATACGCGGCCCGGCGACGAGGTCATTGTCGGTGCCCTCTCGCACCCGGTTCTCTACGAATGTGGGGCCGCAGCAGCCCTTAGCGGCGTCAGTTTGGCGGAGACCCGCGGCGCTTTTTTTTCCGCGGAAGACGTGCGCGCGCGCGTGCAACCGAATGCGTATTACATGCCGCGTACGCGCCTTGTGGCCTTCGAAAATACGCACAATCGCGGAGGCGGGCGCGTGTGGCCGCTCGGGCTTCTCGATGAAGCGGTGAGGGAGGCGCGGTCTCACAATCTTGCGACGCACCTCGATGGGGCTCGCCTGTGGAACGCGGTGGCCGCCACGGGCACGACGGCGGAACGATTTGCCCAGGGAATGGACTCGGTAACCGTGTGTTTGTCGAAGGGCCTAGGGGCGCCGGTCGGGAGCGTTTTGGCCGGTACAAAGTCGCTTATCCAAGCGGCTCGCCGCCTGCGAAAAATGTGGGGCGGAGGCATGAGGCAAGCGGGAATTCTTGCGGCCGCGGGGCTCTACGCGCTTGACCACGAGTTGCCTCGCTTGCACGAAGATCACGCGCGGGCGCGAACATTTGCGAAGGCTGTGGCCGGGATGCCGGGTTACGAAATCGATGTGGAAACGGTGGAGACGAACATCGTCAATGTGCGCTGGACGCACAAGGCCGACGTCCGCCTCGCGCTCGAAATGCTGCGCGACGCGCGGGTGCTGGTTTCGTCCCTCGGGCCGGGCCAAATGCGCGTCGTGTTTCATCGCGATGTCGACGATGCGGGCCTCGGGCGGGCCATCGAGAGTTTTGAAACTATAGGAAAATTGCTGGGAATGGTCTCATCGTGATTGCGCGTGCTGCCCGCGCGCCGTCGTTCGCATTGGCCCGCGCGCCGTCGTTCGCATTGGCCCGCGCGTTGGCCGTCACGCTGGCCGTTTCAGTGCCCATTTCGCTGGCGGGCTGCGGGCCAAAAGGCGACCGCGTGTTTGCCGCGCGCATGGCGTCCGCCGAGGCGTGCCGCGGCGACGTCGACAAGGCCGTGGCGCTGTTCGATGAGGCCGCTCGTGGGGCCACAAGGGCCGGAGACGCGATGCTCGCTCTCGAAGCGGGTGCAACCCGTTTGGAGCGCGCGGAGCGCACCGCGGAAGCCCTGGGGCGCTGGGATGCCCTTCGTACCGATGTTCGGGCTACGGCGACGGACAAGGGGTCGGCGGCGCTTCGCATCGTGGCGCTTCACGAGGCGATTCACGGGGAAAAGTTCGGGGAAAAATCCGACGAGAAGCTCGTATGGTTGCGGGCATACGTGAACCATCCTGCGGCACCAGGGGTCGTGCGCGAACTTCTTTTGGCCCGGGTAAGCGATGACGATCGGGGCGCTTTGGCCGACGAGCTTCTTGCGGCCGAAACCATGAAACCTGTGTGGCCGTGGCTTCGTTTGGAGAAGGCGCGCATCGCGGCGCGGGCAGGCCAAAAGAGGCACGCGATGGAGGCCTTGGAAGCCCTCGCGGCCGATGAGGCGTACGCCCACGGGGTGCTCTTTGACGACGCCCTCGACGAAGCCTCGGTGCTCGCCCTGCAACTTGGCGACAGAGAAAGAGCTCTCGCGATTTTGGACCGCGCGGCGGACGCCAGGGAGTCAGCGTGGTTCGTCGGAAGCGCGAATCGCCCGAAATTTGCAGGCATTTTTTTGCGTCGCGCCCGCATTGAACCTACGCCAGCCATGGCCCGAAAGGCATACCGCGAGTTTTTGGACGCGATGCCCGAAGCGCGTGAAGCCCTCGAAGCGCGTTACGAGCTGGGGGTTCTCGAGGCCGAAGCCGGGCACAAAAAAGAAGCCTGCGACGAGGCTCGGGCGTTGAAAGCGCGCGGCGAGGGTTTGCTCGTGGCCAAGTGCGCCCATCGTTTTTGCGCCGAAGTCGAGGGGGGGCGCGCGTCGGAAAAAGAATGTGTAGTCCTCACGGATCGCGCCGACAGGGATCGCCTCGGAGGGCCGCGGGCTCCAACCGAATAGGACCGAAAAGTTTGGCGCCGTTTCGCTCCGCGCGGGCGTAGAATCGCTCAAATGTCTCTCCTGCGGCCGAGCGATTTCGACGACCTCCTGTTGCGCACGGGCATCGCGTTGCAAGTCGATGCAGACCGCACGCATATGGGCCCGCACGGAGCCACAGACCGCAAGGGGCGCGCGCTCATTCTCTTTTTCGCCCCGAAGCCACCGGCCTACGACGCCGTGGTTTTGCGGTTCACGCGGCTCGTCAACCTGGCGGCACGCATTGGCGCGCAGGTCGCAACCCCTGTGGTGGTTCACGTGCTTGGCGAGTGGCTTGTCTTTGTGGAGCACGCCTCGGGCGAAGAACTCTGCCTCGCAGACTGGCTTGTCTTGCGCCCAAGTCACGCCCGCCGCGCGGCCGTCGCGCAGAGACTTCGCGAGGCTATTTCCCTCGTTCACGCCCATCGCGTGACCCACGGCAATTTAACCGCGCGCCACGTGCTCGTGGGCGGCGCCGGAGAGGTCGTCCTCGCGGGCCTCTCGCTTCACGCCCTCGTCGACGGCGAAAGAGAACCCGCGACGCTGGCGGTTGACGCGGACGGCGGCGCGGTGACGACTCTCCTCCGTTTGCTTCTCGGCGCCGAAGCCGACGAATGGACCGATGGTGCCTTCACGCCGCCGGCCCTCGCGGCCACGGGCACCCTGACAATCGCCACGCCCTTGCCCGTGTCGGGGACGGGCCCCGCGGCTTCCACGAGTGAGTCCACCCGGACGCCCACGACGATCGACGACGGCGCGCCCACGGAAAAATCGGTCCGCCGTAGCCGCCCGTACAGGCCCGCGGCACTAGGTGCAGTCTGCACGCTTTTGGCCCTCGGTGCCGCAGGCCTTTGGGCTTCGACGCGGCCGCAACGCGGTCAGATGCAAGAGGTAGAAGTACTTGATATCACTACGAAAATGACGACAGGTGGGTCGCCGTCAACGGCCGTTGATGCGGGGGACGCGCCGGATTCGGGCGACGCGCGCGCGGGCGATCGGGCACCCGGGGCAGCACCTTTTTCACCGCCGGCGACGAGACCTCCGCGGACGACAAAGAAGGGCCGCGACCTCCTCGAAGATTCGTTGCCGTAGCGCCAAATCCTAGTGGAGCGCGCCGACCAAGAACGCGTGCCCGCCGACGAGCACTTGCTCGACACTGCCGCCGCCTTGGGTGATTCGGCCGCCTCGCTCCCAGGTGAAACCGTGGTCGCCAAAAATGTAAACGAGCGTGCGCGCCGGAAGGGGCTGCATGTGCCGCGCGAGAATCACGGAACACGCTTCCACGTGACCATCGAGTTCCTCGCGCGAGGTGAGTTCGCGTTCGCGGATTCGCGCATCCAAGTAATCGAGACGGAAAAGATCGCGGGCACCGATTTTGACACGACGAATAATTTCAGACGTGCGTCCGCGAACGGGTTCTTCTTCCGGCGGCGTCGGTGGCTCGCGCAGGGCCTCTTGACCGCGGGCCAAAAGTTCAAGTTGCCGCGGCGTCGTCGTGGGCAGCGCCGACCAGATAAGATGGCTCTCGACGTGGGTCGCTGAGCCTGCAATTTTGCTCAAAAGCGCGTCTTTGAGATGCTCGCTCGTGTCCCATCGAAGGCTGTCGACGAGCACGAGATGAACGCTGCGCGCCCCGTGGAGCCGCGCCACTTTTGTCGCCAAATCCGGGACGTCGAAAACCATGCGTGGGCGCTTTCCCGTGACCGCAAATGTGCCGAACGACTCCCCGTACGCGTGCTCAAAGCTTCGTCGAAATTCCGCGTGCGCAGCGATGGCGCGCGGGTCGTCGAGGCCGCCGGCGATCGCGGCATCGAGGGGCACAAAGTGATGCACGAAGAGCCGCTCAAAACTCGTGAGACTCTGCGGCCCATGGGCGTCGCGAAGGGCTTGCACCCAAATGGGCCACGCGTGAAGAACAGCTCCGCGGGCGTCTCCCGTTGGCGCGACTCGAACTGCGCCTGCACCCGTGTCGTCACTCGGCGCGCGGAGCAGCTGTGGCGGCGAAATCGCCAGCAACTTCTCTAGCGAAATCGGCTCGCGAAAACCGGGCAAGGCGCGGTCCCGCGCATCAAGGGCGAAGAGTATCGGGCGATCTTGCGAGGCCTGCGCGAAGAAGCGAAGCGTCCGACTGTCGCGGGGATCGAGCGCGCCGTCTTCATCGACGAGCGCCCCGAGGGACGCGAGGCACACGCACAGGCCTCGAACTTTGAGAGACTCGGCCCGTTGAAGTTGATCGTCGAGGGCCGATGCGGGATCGGCCGATGCATCGATGCCCGGGGGCGGAGACCCGTGCGCCACAAGCTGAGCTTCGATCGCCGCGTCGATGGTGTCGCCGAGACGGCTGCGCATCGCGGCAGGGATTCGCGGCACTTCGACCAGGAGAAAACCACGCTTTTTCGCTTCTTTCAAAAAAGTAGGACGGTCGTTTTCGTCGAGCCAACGCACCGTTCGAGGAGCTGGGGTCTCGTCGCGGGTTGGAAGCGAGGCGCGCGCGGTCGGTGGCATGCGTAGGTCATGCCTCGCCGCAGCCCGGTGGGCCAAACTATCGCCCCATGGGCGCGGACGCCCGGCGCAAAAAAAAGTGCCCCCGACTTCTCAGGGGCACTCGTTTTCGTTTGCGGTGACTTGCTTCCGAGCGTTGGCGCGGGCTCACTGGCTGCGCGCGTGGGCTGCGGTTCGCGTCAGTTGGTGATTTCGCAGGTCGTCACCGAATTGCCAACGCCGGTGCCCTTGTCGAGGCAAATGTCGTCGTCGGCGCCGCCCGTGAGGACGTTGGCTTCCGCGTTGCCCGACGCGCCGCCGATGAGGGTGTCATGGCCCGCGCCGCCGGTGAGGGTGTCATTGCCACCATAACCGTACAGAATATCGTTAGTGGCTGCGCCCGTAAGCGTGTCCGCTCCCGAGCCGCCGTAGACCCGCAGAATGTTGATGACGTCGTCGCCCTCACTGGCCTCGCCATCGAGCGCGCTGGTGCCAGACGAGCACGCGGTGCTGGACGAGGTGCTCGTGAGCGTGGCGGACGCGCAGAGCGTGACGGTGAGGGCGGCGGTGCGGCCCACGGAGCTTGTCAGCGCGTAAGGGCCGACGGTCACGAGGAGAAGTGTGCCGTCGCCGCCGTAGTCGACGGTGTCTTCCGTTCCCAAGCCGCCGTTCATTTTGTCGGCTCCATCGCCGTTGTTCAACTCGACCTCGCTCGCCGCCGGCGTGCATCCGAGCAGCACGGAGCTAAACGCCGTTGGCGAAACATCAGCGGAGGTGAGGGCTGTAACCGTTCCTTTTTCCACGAAGCGATCGTCGCCGGAACCGCCGTTCATGAGGTCGTTGCCAGGGCCGCCGAAGAAGGTGTCGTTGCCGACGCCGCCCGTGAGCGTATCGGCCCCGAGGCAACCAAAGAGCGCGGTGCCGAGGGTTGAAGCCGAGAGGGTGTCGGCACCGGAGCCGCCCCAGATCGCCTCAACGTCGGTGTTGATCGTATCGTTTTCGCTGGCCTCGCCGCTCGTCGCCGCGCCGTTGGCGCCCGCCGTCACCGCGTTGGTGCGGTACGTGTAGAGTACAAAGTCTGTGCCTGTGCCCCCAACATAGGTGTCGCGGCAGTCGGTCGCCGTGCCGCTGCTCGCAAGAAGGGGCATGAAGACGTCGTTGCCCGCGCCGCCGTTGAGCGTATCGACGTCGACGGTGGTCGAGCAACTGCCTGCGGCGCCGCCCCAAAGGTAGTCGTCGCCGTCGCCGCCCAAAATGGTATTACTTGCCGTAGACCCAATCAATACGTCGGTGTTGGTGCCGCCGGTCAGATTCTCGACGGTGCTGTCGATATCGTCGCATTCTTGCTGGCCGCCGCTTGTGTAGTAGCCGTCGTCGCCGGGCTTGGTTGCCGTATCGCAGGCGGCATTCGTGGCGACGATGGCGCTCCGATCGTTGCCTATCGATAGGTAGGTATTGACGGTGCGAATCGAGTAATCGGCCGTGTCGGTGCCGTCTCCGCCGACGAACGTATCGTTACCGTCGGTGCCCGTCGCGTTCGAGGCCACGAACGTGTCGTTGTCTTCCATGCCGTCGATGGCGTCGTCGCCGAGACCGCCGCGAATCGAATCGGCGCCGGAGCCACCGAAGAGCGTGAGCGGCAGGCTTGTGGCCGTCATGTTCGCGGCCGCGACGGCGGTCGTGGCCACACTGGCGGTGGCCGTCATGTTGGCCGCGGCGGTCGGAACCTTGCCTTGGCCGGTGATGGTGTCCGCACCCGCCGCCATCGATGCGCCCAGCAGATCGGCGTTGGTCACGACGACGTCGGCTTTGTTGTCGCCGGTGAAATCGATGTATTGTGAGGCACTTACAGCGCCGAACACTATGGTATCTGCGCCCGTTGTGCCCCGTACCATTACCTTATCTGCGCTGCCACTCCCGAGGTCAATCTTGAAGCCCGCGGTGTCGGCGGCGGCCGCCGTGCTGCCGGCGGTCATCGTTGTCCCGAACGCGCCGTAGAGCAGATCGATCACCACGAGATCGCTGCTCGTCGTGCCAACGACCTCGATGCGGTTGACCGTGGTCGTCGTCAGCGTGACCCCGGCCGTGGTGACGCACGCGTAGTTGTTGACGCGAATTTCACTGTTCGTCGCCGAGATCACGATTTGGTTTGTGGTCGAGGTGTCGAGGGTGAGCAGGAGCTTTTTTGTGGCGCTCGTGTAACCGCTCACCCCGGCTGTGGAACAGGTTGCGAGGGGCGTGCCGAGAGCCGTGGATGATACGCCCATTCGCCCAAAGTCCGAGTCACTCGTGGACGGTGCGCCGCTGCAGCTCGCGAGGGAAACCGCAGAGATTCCCCAGAGCAATGAGGCGAGCACCAGCCGAGAAAATCGTGACATGCGAAGACCCTCTTTCATCGAAATGACCGATCGTCGGAACGGACCGATGGGCAAATACTTGAACCCGAAAAATGCCATCTTGACGCCGCCTTCGCCTTGGGCAATGCTTTTTTTCTCTCTTGTGATTCGTACCGGCAGCAGAACCCCGTGCTCGAACCACGGGGGGCAACGCAGGGGTCCGTGTGCAAGCCGGGCTGACCCGTGAGGGCCGGATCTCGGAAGCCTGACGACCCCTCGACGCCTCCCACCTAGCGCACGCTAGGGGTTCATGCTTGTCGGGCGGGTCGCAGGAGAGACTCGTTTTTTT
>CAMCKZ010000057.1 GCA_945875545.1 Polyangium aurulentum
AAACAGGCTGGCGACGGGCGCAAGACGGTCTTGAAAGGGTGGCATGTTTACGTCATATAGCGTATGACGGCACGTATTTCAAGGGATTTCTAGGCCCGCAGGTACGATTATCTTGGGTATTTCCTCGGATTTAGTTTTCGGCGAGGGTCGAGCTAGGACGGTTACCGCAGCCGTAGTCTCTCTACGGCGAGGACAACCCCATCCTATCCCAGTTCCTTCGGAGCCTGGGGGATGGGTCCCCCGGCCGACGATCTCGGGTGCGCAGCAGGAGGGCGGCGGAGCGTGGCGATCGCGGCGTGACGTTCGGCGTCTACGGCGGAGGATCAGCGCTCCGAGGCCGACGAGCACACCGCCCCACGGGGCCCTCGACGCCGAACGTGTGTGTAGGTTGCATCCACCCCCCGCGTCGGTTGTGGTCTCCTCCGCGTGTGGAGCCTCTTCGCCACCGTCGAAAGTCCACGCTGCGTCTGCCGCGGCGCTCGCGTCGATCGGCGATGGTGCGGTCACATCGTCGGTGCCTGCATCGCCCGCGGCGTCCGGCTTTGCCCCTGCGTCGCGTGGGACACCGGCGTCCGGCGCGGACCCGGCATCGGCACGCACGCCCGCATCGCTCGCGCCACGCACGCAGCGCCCGGCGGTGCCAAAGCCCGTCGTCGGCGACGATGCGAGGCGGTCGAGGGTCATGGGGCCTGCGACACCGTCTTCGTCGAGGCGGTCGGTCGGGTGGTTGTCGTTCCAAAGTCGCTGAAACGCGAGCACGCTCTGCGCGCGCAAGTCGATGCCGGAGCCTTCGAAGTGCACGGGGTCGGATGCTTGGAGCGGGTAGACGAAGCCTGCATTCTGCAAGCGTGTCGCCGCCGTGGCGTACTCGGAGACGTCGATGGCCTTGCCCGTCTCGTGGTTCGACGAACCGGGATTCGCGGCAACGGAGCAGCCGCGGTAGAGCAGGTATTGCTCGCTGATCGTGCGAAGCGCCGAGTTGATCGTGAGCCGCTGCACTTGCGCGACTTGCAGCAGCGAGGTTCGCGCGGCCGGGCTCAGGTAGAGGTGGACGCGCGGATGTTGCGGCACCAGGTTCGGGTGGCTCACGGGCACGAGCCGACCGTCGAGGAGGCACAAGAGCTCGTCGAGAATCTGCTTCGAGAGCGCCTCGGCACCGGCGGTGGAACAGCCGTTTGCATTGGCGAGAGTCGCGAGCGTCAATGCCGCGGACGTCGTGCCGTAAGCAACGTCGTCGTGAATCTCGCTGCAGCCGTCGTCCGTGGGGGCCGCACCACATGCGGTCACGAGGGCCGCCGCCGCGATCAGTCCTGCTCCGATGGTCCCGCGCATGAGGGAACCTTGCCCGATGCGCCGCCGATTCTCCAGCAGTTCGGAACTTTAGCAGGCCGTTGCACGCGCTCGTTGAAAGCGTGGGCTGACAGCGGAATGCCGGCCCCTTGGCGGGCTTGCCGCCGCACCGGTGCGCTGGGTTGACCGCCGATCCGCCGTGGGCCGCGGGTTCTCTCTCTCCAAACAATGGATCCCCGAATCGTCGGCATCGCGCCGCGACGGCGAGCTACTTGGTCTCCAATGGCATCATTTGGAGCTCACGAACGCGTCGCCGACCGTCTCTATCGCGCAAGCGTTGTCCGTCGGCTCGCGGAAGACCAAAAAGCTCTCTGACCCAAAGACGGAGCACTCCGTGCGCGAGATTCCGCTGCACCCCAAGACAATCGAGGCACTCCTTTGGTGGCGGAACACGGGATGGGCACAATGGACCGGCCGCGTGCCAAACCAGAATGATTTCGTTTTCCCAACGCATCGCGCTACGCCCTGTAGGCGCAAGAGCGCAGAGCAGCTTCGTGCCGCTCTAGTGCGTGCGGACACAAGTCCCACGTGCTTCGGACGCGCTTCACCCAGCGCTGTACCGAGGACCGACACACGCCAAAAAGCTCGGCCGTCTCGCGCGTACCGAGCCCTTCATCAACGGCCGTTACTCCCCGCAGCGCGACGGGCCACTTTTCGCCTTTCCGCACTCTTGAATCGGCGGGCACGGCACGGTACCGTACGAACAGTACACACAGCAGTCGCCGGGCTTGGGCTTGAGCACCGCCCGGCAGCCCTCGCAGTCGTAGAACCACTGGCAGGCGTCGGTGGGCATCGTTTCGCGCTTGACATGGCCACACTCGGGGCACGTCAGGACCGATTCAAGAAGGATGGCCGCGGTGGTCATGGCGAGGTGCGCGGAAGACACGGGTTCATCGGACCGCCAGTAGCAGAGCGGCAACGAAAAGAGCCCGTGCCCCGAACTGGACGTAAAACACACGGGGCACGGGCAGTTCCCTAAGTGTGCTCCAAACGGGCCTCCGGGTACCCCTAGCCCCGTTTCAGTCGTACCTCAACTAGCCGCCCAAGTGGGCGAAACTACTCATGAATTTTCAGAGCCGCTTTCCGGATTTGAACCGGAGACCTACGGTTTACGAAACCGTTGCTCTACCAACTGAGCTAAAGCGGCGGACAGGCGCGCGGTATTTAGCGCCCTGGTGAAAAAGGTCAAGAGTCTCGTGCATCTCCTCCGCAAAAGCGCGCGAAGCTACGCCGCGGCGACTGCCAACGGCGAGGCCGCGACGCGCGTGGCCGCCAAACGCGCGAGACCCATGATGGAATGCTGCGGGTTGACCCCCAGATTCGTTGGAAAAATGCTGGAGTCCACGACGTAGAGCCCCTTCGCCGCGTGGGTCGAAAAGTCGAGGCCTACCACTCCGTCGCGCTCGGATTGCGCCATGCGCGCCGCCCCAAAAAGATGCGACGCGATGAGGCTGTAGTTCTTGGAGTCAAGGGCCGCGGCCTCGATAAGTTTTACGTCGTCCATCGATCGTATGATTTCTGGAACACCGTGTATGCCTGGCCAAACTTCTTTCGCGCCGGACTCGAAAAGGAGCCTCGCGATGAGTGCTGCTGCCTTGCGCGCGGCGACCATGTCTTCCTTGGCCATCGAGTAACGCACAAGATCGCGATCGCCAAAGGTTGGGCGAATGCTTCCCTGCGCTTTTGCTCGAATTTGCACCACCCAAATGGCCGCGTGAGGAAGCGTTGTGAGCCGCTTTACAAGCTCACGCCCGACCCCCGGAATGCGCGTTGCGGCGAGCTCCGGCTGCATCGAAATGGTCTCGAGCTTGAACCTGTCTGACTTTCGAAAATCGATCGTCTCCGCGCCCTGCGTTGCCCCAAAGTGCATGTCGACCTTGTGGTCGAAGATGCCCGGCATGCCGAGCCCCGGGTGCGCCATGAAGTGCTCGCCAAGATGGGCGTTCTTCACGCCGCTTCGGCGCAAAATGTTGGGCGTCTGAATGGTGCTCGCCGCGAGGAAAACCCCTCGCCGTGCGTGCAGCACGATGGGAACCTTTTTTGCGAATTTCGGGTTCGTGTGCGAGCTCGAAGCCGTGACGCCCACCGCTCGGCCGCCGCGAATGTCGATCGTGTCGACGCGGGCACACGTGAAGATGCGCGCGCCTTTGCGAAGCGACCACGGAATGTAACTCACGTTCATGCCCTGCTTGGCCGCATTCGGGCACCCCGTGAGGCACTGCGCCGACCCCTTGCAACCGGTCTCGTAGCGGCGCATGCGGGTGCCAACGAAGCCGCCTTTGAAGGCATTATCGACGAATAGCCGGTTGTTCTCTCCGAGCGCTTCGTCCAGCACCGCGTGCACCTTCAGCTCTTCTTCGATGGCTGCAAAATGCGGCTCCAAAGCCGCTTCAGTGATGACGCTGCCGAGGCCCCAATCTTTCTTCCATTCGTCGAAAACATCGTCGGGGGTGCGCCACACAATCGCCGAATTCACGAGCGTGCTTCCGCCCACGCAGCGCCCTTGGAGCAGCGGAATGATCGAGTTGCCCAGGAGCACCTGCGTGCCCGCCTCGCGGAACGCGCGCTGGAACGCCTTGAACACGCGCCGGTCAACCTCGCGGGTTTTCACCCACGGGCCCTCTTCAACAATCGCCACCGAGTACCCCGCCTGCACCAGCGTCCACGCCGCGGTGCCGCCCGCTGCGCCGGAACCGACCACCACGAAATCGAACGTCTCGTCGATGGCGCGCTCGAGGGTTTCGCCGTCAACTACAGAACCCTCGGGAAGATTATCATCTGGAAAAACACTGTGTTCTGCGCTCATCGTCGTCTCCGTAAGCTGTAAAGCGGTTATCGTATGCGGTTAGGCTGCGGTCTTGCGCCCGAGAGCAACAAGCTTGCTGCGATCGGGCTCACGACCGCGGCACACCGCTTGAAGCTCCTCGCCGCCCGCGAAGAACATCGCGAAGGTGGCCTTGAGCGCGAGGACCATCTGCCGGACCAAGTAGATGTTCGAGTGGCCGATGGTTCCGATCACGCGATCACGATCGGCCTCACCAAGGCCCGCCATCGTCGCAAATCGACCGACGATAAACAGCGGAGATAGCGCGATAATGATTAGAAACATACGAAGCCCAAACCAGGTCAACGACGGGAGCGCGCTGGCCAGTTCGTCGATGAACACGGCGAGCTCCATATCGACAATTCCCAGGGTAATACCTGCTTCTGGGGCCGCTGGAAAGATGGTGCCGAGAGTGGCCCTCGCCCACGTGTATTCAATCGACGTCATGGCTTTTGGGCCGTGGGTGGTGGTGGCCAGCGTTGGGGGCGGCGTGACGGTCATGGGCGTTCCTGAAGTTTGGATGGAGCAGAGCCCGTGAGGGCCTCACGATGACGAAGGAGCCAAGACTCATCGCTGGCGGCGAAAAATGCGGGCACCAAAAGACGGGCTTGCGACGCGCTGCGCGCCTCAAGAATAAGGATCACAATCGGGTAAATCTGAAGGCTGTCTTCGATGCGATCGTAGAGGAGCTCGGTCAGCGCGGGAACCTCTTCGAAGAAGCGCGCGAGGTTATTGAGCACCAGTTCAAGGGCCACATTTTTCGACGCGCGCGCAATCACCCGCTGAAATTCGACCTCGCCCCGAGCAAAGGCCAATGGATCGTTTACCTTGGTTTTTTGCTCCTCAATAATAACGCGAAGGGCTGCCAAATGCGCGGGCGCGTGGCGCTCGGCGGCAAGCGCAAGGCCCTCGGAGGCCAACATGGAACGCAGCTCCAACATCGCACGAACAACCTCTTCCCAGGGGCCATCTCCCGGCGACACGGACCGCGCCAACGTGCCCAAGTGTTCAAGCCCCACGCGCTCACGCCAGGGCAGCACCACGGTACCGAGGCCGTGCTTCGTCTGCAAAAAACCGATGGCCTCAAGCTGGGCCAACGCGGACCTCAACGTGAGCCGATTCACCCCGAACGCCGCGGCCAATTCGCGCTCCGCCGGGAGCCGCGAGCCCGCCTCAATTCGGCCCGCCACAATGTCCGATCGCAGACGCGCGACGACCGCATCAACCACCGATCCTCGCGCAATCGGCGCGAAAGTGAGGCTCTCAGATGGGGTGTTGGCGTCGGGGAGATTCATTGGGTGATTCAGTGGTTCAACCAGTTAGCGTCCTCGCGCAAGCCGCGCCAGGAGTTTCGACCGCCCCTGTCGCTTTTGCTCATATGCCTGTTTTTACTGGTTATTTTGCGTTCACACCGGCGACTTAGGGGCGCGATGGGCCTCGCGCGATTCGGTCACGCAGGAATGAGTTACGTCCATTGTTGCCCGTATTGCCTGGCCATGGCAAAGCCTGGGCGTGAGTTCCTTCGACCTTCCCCGCTCCGCCGGCGTCACCGTCCCGCTCTTCTCTTTGCGTCGCCGCGGCGACTGGGGAATCGGCACCATTGGAGCACTCGGGGCGTTCGGTGGATTCGTGGCGAAACACGGGTTCAGCCTCGTGCAAATTCTCCCGCCCCATGAATTACCGCCGGGCGAATCGAGCCCGTATGGCGCGCGCACTGCCTTCGCTCTCGATCCGATCTACCTGGATATTTCCTCGGTTCAAGAGCTATCGCCCGCGTCCATTCACGAGGCCCTCGGGGTCGATGGACGCGAAGCCCTTGCCTACGTTCAAAAGCAAGAACGTGTAGACTACACGACGGTGCGCAGATGCAAAGACAGGGCCCTCGCGGCGGCCTTCGATGCCTTCGACAAAGCGCCCACGGAACGCAAGGATGCCTTCGATCTCTTTTGCCGAACGGAGAGCCGCTGGCTGCACGATCACGCCCTCTACGCGGCATCCTCGGCGCTGCATCGCAACGGCGATTGGCGCACGTGGCTTGGCAAACTCCAACATCGCGAAGCCCCTGCCCTTGCCCAGCTCGCGGTCGAACAAAAGGCGGTGATGGCGCGCGCTTCTTACGAGCAATTTTTGCTGTTTGAGGCCTGGAACACCATGCGTGCAGAACTCACGCATCATCGCGTGGCGCTCATGGGCGATCTTCCGTTCATCGTCGGGCATGCCTCCGTCGATGCCTGGGCGCGCCCTCTCGAATTCAACCGCGAGCGGTCCCTCGGCGCTCCACCCGATGGCTTTTCGCCCGAAGGCCAAGACTGGGGCCTGCCGAGTTTTAACTGGGCCGCCATGGACGCGAACGACCTCTCGTGGATTCGCGCGCGCACGCGGCATGCGGTGCGGCTCTACGACTGCTTTCGCGTGGACCACGTGATTGGCCTTTTTCGCCAGTGGACCAAAGGCCCAAACGAAACGGCCGGAAGCTTCTCGCCCACCAGCGAAATTGCACAGAATAAGCGCGGCCTTAAGGTATTGAAAACCATGGTCCAAGAGGCGGGCGCTGGGCGTGTTATCGCGGAAGACCTCGGAGTGATTCCGGATTGGGCCCGTCAGACGCTGCACGGCCTTCGTATTCCCGGGTATAAGGTCCTCCCGTGGGAAAAAGATGGCCGCGGATTTCTGCGGGAGCCAAAGAATTTTTCGCCCCTCAGCGTCGCAACGTGGAGCACCCACGACACAGCGCCCATCACCCAGTGGTGGGACGACCTGCCCGCGAAAGACCGCGACGCGTGGACGGAGCGCGCCGGCGGCAACAACTTGGAGGCTCGCCTTCGCTTGCTTTTCGAGGCGGGCAGCGACCTTTGCCTCGTGCAAATTCAGGAACTTTTGGGGGATCGCACGCGCACAAACGAGCCAGGAACCGTGGGCGGCCACAACTGGACGTGCCGTCTTCCCATGAGCATCGAAGCCCTCGAAACCCACGAGGCCCTCGGTCAGTTTATGCAGCGCGCGCGCGCGCACCTCGTGGCCACCAAGAGATGCCCCGCGAGTTCTGCGCCAGATTGTTGACCGGCGGGGCGCTTCGCTGCGCAGTGTGTCCGTGATGGCGTCCCCCCTCGTGCCCTGGAGTTCCCACGCCCTGGGTACGGAGGTTCGCGCAGATGGCGTGGGCTTCGCGGTCTTCGCGGGCCATGCCACGAGCGTCACCCTGGTCACTCTTCACGACGAGGGCCGCGAGTGTCGCCATGGCCTGCACGCGGGCCAAAATGGGATTTGGTCAGGCTTTTTGCAGGGTGCCGCTCCCGCGCTTCGTTACGGATTTTTTGTCGACGGGCCGAGTGACCGCCATCAAGGCCACGCGCACCACGCGGGTCGTCGCCTGGTCGATCCCCGCGCACGTTCCTTCGAGGGCGAATTTGACGCCCTGCCGCACCTGCGCAGTGCCACGCACAACGACGCCCGGCCCTGGTCCGTCGTCACCGACGACCGCCTCGACGCGACTCGCGCACTAGCCAAACGGCCCCACATCCCCTGGCGCGACACGGTCATTTACGAGGCCCATGTGCGCGCACTGACGAAGCGCCACCCCGCTATTTCCCGTGAGATTCAAGGCACTTACGCCGCATTGGCGCACCCCGCCATGCTCGCCCACTACAAGGCTCTTGGGGTCACAACACTCGAACTACTCCCCGTATGCGAGTCGGCTACGGAAGCCCATTTGGTGAAGTCTGGTCTCACAAATTATTGGGGCTATGCACCCATCGGCTATTTCGCGGCATCCCGCCACTATGCGCGGCACCCGGGCCGCGCCAACGACGAGTTTCGAAGCGCCATCGACGCGCTGCACGAGGCCGGTTTTGAGGTCGTGCTCGATGTCGTTTTCAACCACACGGGCGAGGGCGGCGAGGATGCCAACGGCGAGGGAATTACCTGGCATTTTCGTGGTCTGGACCGGCGCACCTACTACCGCACCCAAAAGGGCAAACCGGAGACCCTCGTGGACTTTTCGGGCTGCGGCAACACCCTTGATTTGGACCACCCGCGGGTCATCGAATTCGTCCTCGATGCCCTGCGCTATTGGGCGGGGCCCATGGGCGTCGATGGCTTTCGCTTCGATCTGGCGGCAACCATGGCGCGCAGCCACGGCAAGTTTGGGCACGAGTCCAAACTGCTCGCGGCCATTCGCCACGACCCACTGCTTGGTCAGTTGAAGCTCATCGCGGAGCCCTGGGATCTCGGCCCAGAGGGCTACCGCCTCGGGCAGTTTCAACAGCCTTTTCGCGAGTGGAACGATCGCTTTCGCGATTCGGTCCGAGCCTTTTGGATCGGCGAGCCCTCGGCCCTCGGAGACTTTGCCACGCGCATTGCGGGCTCCGCCGACATCTTCAACGCGGTGCGCGGCGGGCAAACCGCCAGCATCAACTACGTGACGGCCCACGACGGCTTCACCCTCGCAGACCTCGTGGCGTACGACCGAAAACACAACGAGGATAACGGTGAAAATAGCCGCGATGGATCCGACGCGAATCGGTCTTGGAACGGCGGCGAAGAAGGTCCCTCACGCAATCCCGAGGTGCGCGCTGAGCGACGGCGCCGCATGAAATCCATGCTTGCAACGCTTTTGCTCTCCGGCGGCACACCGATGTTGAGCCACGGTGACGAGCGCGCTCGCACCCAAATGGGCAACAACAATGCCTACTGCCACGACGGCCCGCTGACGTGGATCGACTGGACGCACATCGCGGATCACGGGCGCGATCTCGTCGGGTGGATCGGAAGTCTCGTCAAACTTCGCATGCAGTATGCATGCTTTCGTCCCACCGCGCCGTTGCGCGATCACGGTGCAACGGGCGGCGATGTGGGGTGGTACGGGCCCGACGGACACCCCATGACGGACGCCTCGTGGCGAGAGCTTGGCCCGTCTTTTACCTGGATTTCACTCGAGCACGAGCCCGAGGCCCGAGCCTTTGCATTCTTGGCCAACGGCCTGCGCGAGGCAAAGGTATTTCGGCTGCCGCGCCCGCCCCATGGGGGCCGGGGGTGGTCCGTGCTGCTCGATGGCGCGGACCGCTTTCCGCCCGCTTACCGCCTTGAAGGCGGCGACTCCATGGTGCTTCCGTCGGGTGCCGTCTTGATCGCCACGGAGACGTGAGCGCTCGTGGACGCGTCGGCGAGAAGCAATTGATCCGACAGCAAAGTGATCTTTCGCAGCTCGGTCTTCAGCACTTTTCCGCTGAGATTTCGCGGTAGTTCTGGCAAAAAAACGTAATCACGGGGCACCTTTACGCCCGAGAGTTGGCGGCGAACGAAGGAGCGAATATCGCCCTCGCTCAGAACCCGATTGGGCTTCAACACCACGAACGCGCGCACATGCTCACCCAAGTCGGCGTTGGGCACCCCCACCACGGCACACTCTTCGATAAACGGGTGGTCGTGAAGCACAGACTCAACCTCTGCAGGATACACGTTCACACCGCCCGAAATAATCATGTCGCGGCTTCGGCCCTCAATGAAGATGCGACCATTTTCGTCCATGCGGGCCAGGTCGCCGACGCTGAAATACGAGTCGATCATAGACTCTTTCGTCGCTGCCTCATTCTTGTAATACCCTTTCACTAGCATAGGACTACTCACGTATAGTTCACCTATGCCCATGGGCTGCGCATCTGTCCCGTCGTCGAGCACGAATCTCAGTATATTACCTGGTACAGGGCGGCCGATGGTGCCCGGCGCCTCGCGAAGGTCACGAGGCTTTGCGAGCGTGACCATCCCGGTTTCGGTGGCACCATAAACGTTGAAAAGGACGTCGCCGAAGGCATCCATGAAGCCGTTCGCGAGGGGCCCCGGCAATGGTGCGCCGGCGGCGAAGACCGCCTTGAGCGAAGACATGTCGCGCGGGTCTTTGGTCTCTTCGCGCCACCGCACGAGGCGGCTCAAGATGGTCGGCACGACGGCCGTGGAGGTCACGCGGTACTTCTCGACCGCGTCTACGAAAGGCTCGACCTTGAACTCATCGAGGAGAACGACGGTCGTGGCCAGCAGCCCGCAGAGGGAGACGAATCCGTAAGCGGTCGAGTGGTACAGGGGGCACGCGACGAGGTGCACGTCGTCGCTGGTCATGGGCGTTTCCACGATGAAACGCAGGGCTTGAGGCAGCGCCTCGCGCGGAAAGGTACGCACGGCACCCTTCGGTTTTCCCGTCGTTCCTGAAGTAAAGATGACAACCGCCGCGCCCGTATCGACCTGTGCCTTGAGCCCGGCGCCCCTCTTGGCGCCCTCCAAAAAGTCGTTGTACGTGCGCAAACCGAAATGCGATTCGCCGACAATGAAAACGTTCGCGCGCGTCAGCGAGGGAATTCGGCCCATCGCCTCGATGGCGATTTTTTCAAAACAGTCTTCGACGAACAGCATGCGGGCGTCGCTCGCCTGCGCCAGGTACGCCAGCTCCGCCGCCGTTGAGTGCCACGATACGCTGCATGCGGGCGCGCAAACACGCTGTGCCCCGACATTGAGCTCCATGAACTCAAGACGATTTCTCATCATCATGAGGACGTTTTGTCCCCGACCTACGCCCAGCGCCAAGAAGGCCTGACCGACCTTCGTTGCCCGCGCGTCAAATGATGCATACGTGTGCATTTTGTCGCGCCAGATGAACGCGATTTTGTTCGGTACGTTCGCCGCGTGGAAGCTGTAAATGGTCGAGGGCGTGCGTGTGTTCGTGATGGTGGCGCGAACCATTCTCCACATGCCGCGCAGCGTCACAAGCTTGCCGACACCGGTCTGACGAAGCGCCCGTTTGACGAGGGCTCGACGCTCCTTCGAGGTCGGCTTGATTGCAAGCGCCATTGCCTGGTTCGCCATCGGTGGATTCGTTGCCAAGTCACGGGGAAAAAACTAGCGAGAAGTGATCACAAGATACCGCCCTGACCGTGATACGGCAAGCCCGCTACATGCCCGTAGAAAGCAGCAGCTGTGAACGCGAAAGTTTTTCCATCCGACCTCGATGCCGCCATTCGCCAACTCAAGGCGGAGCGCAACGCGGTCGTGCTCGCGCACTACTACCAAGACTCAGAAATCCAGGATTCTGCCGACTTTATCGGCGATTCATTGCAGCTCGCGCAAGAGGCCGCGAAGACGACCGCCGATGTCATCTGTTTCGCGGGCGTTCACTTCATGGCCGAGACGGCAAAGATTCTTAACCCCTCCCGCATCGTTGTTTTGCCGGACCTCGCGGCGGGGTGTTCCCTCGCGGAGGGCTGCCCGATCGGCCGCTTTCGCGCGTGGAAAGCAAAGCATCCAGGTGCCATAGTGGTCTCGTATGTGAACTGCACGGCCGAGGTAAAGGCCGAGTCCGACGTTATCGTTACGTCGTCTAATGCCGAGAAGATCGTGCGGGCTTTGCCTAGTGATCGCCCGATTCTTTTTGCTCCCGACAAGAATCTCGGGCGCTACGTGGCCAAACAGACGGGGCGCGAGCTCATCTTGTGGCCAGGTTCATGCATAGTGCATGAAACTTTTAGCGAGCGAAAACTGGTGGCGCTGATGGTGCGTCACCCGCAGGCCAAGGTCATCGCCCACCCCGAGTGCGAGCCGCCAGTCCTCGCGCACGCTCACTTTGTCGGCTCAACGACGGCCCTCTTGAAGTTTGCCGTCGCAAGCCCCGACCACGCATTCATTGTCGCAACGGAGGCCGGTATTTTGCACCAAATGCGCAAGGCCGCGCCGCACAAAGAATTCATCGCGGCCCCGCCCGAAGGCAACTGCGCATGCAACGAGTGCCCGCACATGAAGCTGAACTCCCTCGAAAAACTTTACCTGTGCCTCCGCGATTTGTCACCGCGCTTGGAACTCTCCGCCGAGCTCATTGAAGCCGCGCGCCGCCCCATCGATCGCATGCTCGCGATGAGTTAATTCGCGTTTGCCAGCACACTCCTAGGTGCAGATTGCACGCATACCGCAGCCACACAATTGCCTAGGGCTCGCGGTAAAACCGTGGCACGCGCCGGGAGATTCCGCAGAAGACTTCCCAGGGAATTTGCCCGCTCCAGCTACCAAGTTCCTCGGCGGTGATGGAGTCTTTCCCGAGCGGGCCGTCTTGCGCGCCGAGCACCACGACCTCATCGTGCAGCGTGACGCCCTCCACGTCGGTCACGTCCACCATGGCCATATCCATGGATACTGCACCTACCAGCGGCGCTCGTTTGCCCCGCACGAGCACGCTCGCCTTGCCCGTCAGCGAGCGATGAAAGCCGTCGGCGTAACCGATGGCGATCGTCGCGATACGCGAAGGTCTGTCCGCGTGCCAGCGCTCGCCGTAGCCCGCACCCTCCCCCACGTTTACGTCGCGAAGTGCAATGATTTCGCTGCGAATGCGAAATACGGGGCGAAGCTCTTCGGACAGCGCGACGCCCGCCTCGGTGCGCGGCGCGGCGCCGAAAATGCCAAGGCCCGGGCGTGCCACGTCGTACAGTCCAACCCCCCGCAGAAGTGCCGCGGTGTTGGCCGCGTGGCGAAGAGCGGGCTTCACACCCCTGCGGCGCAAAACCCCCAGCGCCTCCTCGAAAACCCGGATCTGCTCCTGCGCGTGAGCCGTCGTGACGCCATCGGGACACGAAAAATGTGTCATGGCACCGACGACCCGAAGCTCGCTCTTTGCCAGCAAATGATCAGCGAACAATGCGAGTTCACTCGGGCGTACCCCGAGTCTCGCCATGCCCGTGTCGATCTTGACGTGCACGTCAACGGACTCGCAACCGAGATTGCGCGCCGCCCGCGCGAAGGCCTCAAGCTGCCCGCCCTCGTACACCACCGGTGCCAGCGAATGATGCACCAGCTCTTCGTGATGGTTGCCGTAATACCCACCCATTACAAGAATAGGAACGCGTATACCTGCATCCCGCAGCTCGATAGCCTCTTCGAGCAAAGCCACGCAAAATCCCTTGGCCCCGGCCCGTTCGAGGGTGCGAGCCACCGCCGGCGCCCCGTGCCCATAGGCGTCTGCCTTGAGCACCGGCCACAGCGCTGTGCGCCCCGCATGCTTGGCGAGCACATGAAAGTTGTGCCGCAGTGCCCCGAGGTTGACCTCTGCGCGCGTCGCCCGCACCGTATCGGCTGGGGCAGCCCGGCGAGGGCGAAGAACGCGTGCATCGACGCTGAAGGGCGTTTCCGACGAATGCGACTGGGACGGCTCGTCCACCGGAACCGCACCGAAAAGAGAAGGGTCGTCGCCGCTGAACTCCGCCGTCATGGGTTCAACATGCCCGTAGGCCGAGGGGTCTGGCAACCGTCAAGTGCACGGGGGGTTGTCAAGGAGAATCGTCCGTGTGCTGAAATTGCAGGCGATAAAGCTGGGCGTAGAGACCACCAAGCTCAAGCAAATCGCTGTGCGTGCCAACCTCGGCGATGCGTCCGCGATGAAAAACGATGATCCGATCGGCGCGGCGAACGGTTGACAGGCGGTGCGCGATCACAATCGACGTGCGCCCGCGAAGGAGTTCGTCCGACGCCGCTTGAAGTTTTGCCTCCGTGTCGGAGTCGACGTTGGCCGTTGCTTCGTCGAGGAGCACAATCGACGACCTGCGCACGATTGCTCTGGCAAAGGCCAGGAGTTGACGCTCGCCCGCACTGAAGTTGGACCCGCGCTCTTCGAGGATGGCGTCCATGCCCAAGGGCCGCGATTCGACGGTCGCCCAGAGGCCCACAATCTCAAGAGCGCGGCGCACGGCGTCGCGGTCAACATGCTCCGCACCGAGCGCAACGTTCTCGGCGATGGTGCCCGGAAAGAGCGAGGTGTCCTGGGGCACGACAGAAAACAGTTTTCGCAGTTCGTATGGCGAGGCGTCGGCGAGGTTCACGCCGAACAGTTCGATGCTGCCGCCCGTGAGTTCGTAGAGGCGGAGGAGCAGAGAGACCACGGTGGTTTTGCCCGCGCCCGTCGCGCCCACAAGCGCAACGCGTTCGCCCGCCTTCACGTCGAAGCTCACGCCGCGAAGAACCGGCGTGCCGCGTTTGTAGGAGAATTCCACGTCTTTAAAGCTGACGGCGATGCCGTCGTCGCGGGGAACAACCGGCTGCGCACAAGCCACCTCGGGCTCAAGTTCGTTCAAATCCAAGAACTCGAAAACGCGCTCGGCACCGCTCATGGCACTTTGGAGGAGCGTGTACCGCCCGGCCAATTGACTGACGGGTTCAAAGAACTGTTTCAAATATTGCGCGAAGGCGACGACCACCGGAAACGGCACGGCAACGCCTCCGTAACCGCGCCCCACGCCGGCCCACCACAGCACAGCCCCTACACATACGCTCGCAACCATTTCGATCGCGGCGTCCAAAATGGCCTCCCACGTGACGGCCGATTTATTCGCAATGCGGTACGTGTCGTTGATTTCATCGAACTCCGCGTCCGCCGCGTCTTCCCTGGCAAAAGCCTGCACGACAGCCATTCCGAGCACCTGCTCGTTCAGGTACGCATTCATGCGGGCGGTGCGCGTACGAATGGAACGGTAAGCCTCGCGCGACTTTTTTCGCACGACGTTGACGAGCAAGACCACCGGAGGCAGCGCGGCAAACGCGATGAGTGCCATGCGCCAATCGAGGAGCAACATCACCACGACGATGCCGACAAGGCTTAGAAGCTCGCCGATGGCATTCAGAGCGCCCGATGCAAAAAGTTCGCCGACCGCATCGACGTCGTTGGTTGCGCGCGTGACCAAGCGGCCAATCGGCGTGCCGTCGACGTAGCGAAGCGAGAGCTTTTGCATGCGCTGAAACACCGCCTTGCGCAGATCGCCCATGGCCCCGGCTCCGGCCACTTGCATCGTGTAAATTTGCACAAATCCGATGGCCTGCGAAACGAAAAGAAGGACGGCGAGCAGCATGCCATTTCGAAAGAGCGCATCGCCGCGTTCGTGACCCGCATCGTCCACGAGCCACGACAGCACGATGGGCCGAAAGAGACCCAGTGCCGTGACCAGCAACAGTCCGGCGAGCGAGAGCGCAACGAGCTTGGCGTGGGGTCTTACGAAGGGCCAAAGGCGCACAAGGAGCCGCGCATCGACGCCCTCTTTGGCTTGGGTCTCTTCGTGGTACGCGCGAAGCTTGTCGCCCTTTTCGCGCTTTCGGAGTGGGGGCGCCGGGGCGTGAGGGTCCGCCGCGGCGGTCTCTACTGACGCGGAAACTGAGGGAGAAGTCACGAAATAACCTCCGCATTGCTCAGCGCAGCGAGCTCATCTTGAACCTTTTGCTCCTCGGCGAAACGGCGGTACGGGCCGTCGAGGCAAAGAAGCTCGTCGTGGGTTCCCTCGGCCACAGTTCTGCCCTCATCGAGAACCACAATGCGGTCACAGCGCGAGGCGGCCGCAATGCGGTGCGTGATGAGAACCAGTGTGCGCCCGGTTTTGGCGTCGTCCAAGGCTCCCAAGATAGCCGCCTCGGTGCGCGCATCGACGGCGCTAAACGGGTCGTCGAGGACCATCACTTTGGGCCCCCACATGAGACCGCGCGCCAATGCAATTCGCTGCTTTTGTCCGCCCGAAAGTTGCACGCCGCGCTCCCCCACCACGGTCTCGACACCCTCCGGCAGAAGGGCCACGTCACCGGAAACCTGCGCTGCCTGAAGGGCCTCGCGCACGAGGCGTTCGGCCTCGGGGCTGTCCGGATCATCCATGCAGTATGCAACATTGCGCTGGACGGTCGTGGAGAACAAGAACGCGTCTTGTTGCATGTAACCGAGGGTCGATCGCAGGTCGCGAATGGGCCACGCTTCGAGGGGCACGCCGTCCAGAAAAACAGTGCCGCGCATGAGAGGCACCATGCGCGCCAAAGCCTGCGCAAGGGTTGATTTTCCGCTGCCCGTACGCCCCACAATGGCGAGGGACGAACCGGCGGGAACGCGCAGGGTTACGTCGTCGAGGATGGTTCGCCCGGCGATCGTGACCGAGAGGCGGCGCACCTCGAGTTCACCGCGCACGGTGCGAAGGTCTTGGGCGCCCGGCACCGCGTCATCGACGATCTCGACAGGTGCCCGATAAATCTCCGCCAAGCGATCAAAGCCTGCGCGACCTCGCTGCACGATCGACACGGCGAATCCGAGGGCAACCATCGGCCATGCCAAACGCCCCAACGCAAACCAGAAGGCAAAAAAATCGCCTCCGGAAATCTCGCGGCGACTCAGCAAATTTGCACCGTACCAGAAGAAAATGATGAACCCGCCCGCACTCGCTAAACCGACCGCCGGCCCGAAGAGTCCACGCAGCCGCGCGAGGGCGAGGGACGCGCGAATGTAACGCTGATTGCTCGCGTCGAAGCGCCGCATCTCGTGGTCGTCCAGCGCGAAGCCCCGCACCACCCGAAGGCCCGCGAGGTTCGACTGAATCATGGTGCTCATGGCACCCAACGACTCTTGGTTCTCCCGCGTGTACGTGTACAATTTGCGCCCAACGGTACGCGTGAAGAATACAAGGAACGGGATATTGGCGAGAGACGCAACGCAGAGCTTTGGGCTGATGGACACCATCACCTGCAACGTACTTGCGAAGGCAAAAACCACGTTAACAACGTTCAAAACGCCGAAGCCGAGCAAGAGGCGAACCTGCGCCAAATCGTTCGTGGCGCGGCTCATAAGTTCGCCGGGCCCCATGGTTCGATAAAAACTTGCACCGAGCAGATGAAGCTTGCGCAGAAAGGCCGCGCGCAGGTCGTACTCCGCATCGCGGCCCGCGCTAAACATGAGCCAACGACTCGCAACCCGGGCGACGAAGGCCATCAGCGCGAAGCCCATGAGAGCGGCCACGGCGCGCGAACCGCGAGCCTCGTCGTTGACCACAATCGCGTCGATGGCGTGCTTGGAGCACCAGTCGATGCGGTTCATGGAGAGCTGAAAAAGTCCTAGCGCGATCGCGCCGACCCCATAGCGAACGCGGTTCTGAGAAAAAGTCGAAGCCAGCGTCGGCGGAACAAAAGGAACGGTCATACCAAGAAGCGCGACTTACACACGCGCGACGGAATGTCGTCGTTTTCTGCCCTCGCGTCGCGCCGCGCCCAACGCCAGGGGCGGCCCCGAGCTCAGCGGTCTTTGCGATGCGACGAGCGCAACATGGGACGGTCGCGAAGGGGCGAGACGAGCTCCACTTCGGAGTCTTTGAGCCACACGCCGAGCGAGCCTATCTGCACGCGTACGCCCTGTTTTTCGCTGTGTTCCACCACGATTCCGAGCTGGTCGGCGAGCGAGCCGGCGAGCACCCGAACGCGTGTTCCTGCGGGCACGAGCGACACGCGCAAACCTGGCGCAACCTCGTTTTCCTCGCGGCCATCACCGCGTGCAGGCGCTTTGGAATCGGCGTTGGTCACGAGCGGGTGGTTACCCCGTACGCGCACGCTTGACCATCGTGCACCGGCCTTCCACGCGCCTCGCATCGTTCAAGTTTTCGCCCCCGCGCGCAAAGGCAGGGGTTGACGATGGGCGGCTTCGTGTTCAGCTTGCGGGCGCGAAAGCTTCTTCGTGAAATCCAATGGCATCTCCACCAAAGCGAACCTCGAGCCGGGCCCCTGCCAAGGTTTCCGCAGCCTCCACTTCCTCTCCTCCCGCGCGTCCCGCGCGTCCCGCGCCTGGCGTGTCGAGTCCCGCCGTCGCCCCTTCCGAAGCCATCGTGTCGTCGCCGGCGGTGGTCGTGGTTGGCCGCGCTGCGCCCGTTCAGCGTCCTGCGGCGCGGGCCGCTCGGCCTGTGATCAAGAAGATCGTGGTCGTCGATTCGCGAGGAGAAACGCAGGGTAACGGTGACGATCGCGACGATGCGGGCGGCGACGATGCGGAGCTTGTAGAACCCGATGCCGCGGTGACCGACGCCGCCGACGAGGACGACGAAGACGTCGGGAAGGTTGATTGGGACGACGACGACGACGACGACAGCCCCAAGCCCGTCAAAACGCGACGACCGCGCAGCAGCACCGTGCCGCCGGCGTCAAGAGCCCTTGCGCCGACGAGCTCCGCGGGCCTCGAACGGCTCGATCCGCTCGCGATCTACATGCGCGAAGTGCAGCGTCATCCGGTGCTGTCGCCCGACGAACAGCATGCCCTCGCGCGAACATTTTTGGACACGCAAGACCCTGCGCTGGCGGCAAAACTCGTCACCACGAATCTGCGTCTTGTCGTGAAAATTGCCTACGAATATCGTCGTGCGTGCAAGAACATTATGGATCTCGTGCAAGAGGGAAACATCGGCCTTCTGCAAGCGGTGAAGCGTTACGATCCGTACCGCGGGGTGCGCGTCTCGAGCTACGCCGCCTGGTGGATTCGCGCGTACATGCTTCGCTACATTCTCAACGATTTTCGCCTCGTGAAAATTGGCACCACGCAGAACCAGCGACGCCTTTTTTTCAATCTGAGCAAGGCCCGCGCGAAGCTCACGGGCATGGGGATCGACCCCACCGACGACGCCATCGCGAAGCAACTTGACGTGACCGCAAGCGACGTGCGCGAGATGAGCGTTCGCCTTGGGTCGTCCGAAGCAAGCCTCGACGCCCCGGTCGGAAACGGTGATGGAGAGGGAAATTCCCTCGCCCGCGTGAACACCATGCCGTCCACCGACGAGCCTGCGGACGAGACCCTCGCCCACCAGCAAATGGTTTTTCTCTTGCGCGAGCACCTTGTCGATTTTCGAAGGACGCTCCCGACCACTGGCAAAGACATCGTCATTTTTGATCGACGAATCGTTGCCGAGGAGCCGCTGACCCTCCAAGAAATCGGCGAGTCCTACGGCATCTCCCGCGAGCGCGTGCGCCAGATCGAGCAACGCATCACCACGAATCTTCGCGCGTTCCTCCTCGAGCGCGTCGGCGACACCCGCGACTTGTAGCCATGGGCGAAGGCACGCTTTTCGTGGTGGCAACGCCCATTGGTCATTTGGGCGACATCACCGTGCGGGCGCGGCAAGTGCTCGGGACTGTCCACGCCATTTTTGCTGAAGATACGCGGCAAACACGCAAACTCCTTGACCTCCTCGGCATCGCTCCGCCTCCCCTCTTTTCGATGCACGAGCACTCGGGCTCCGGCGCCATCGAGAGCGCCCTCGAACGACTTCGCCGGGGTGAGCAGATAGCGTTGGTCAGCGACGCAGGAACCCCCCTCCTAAGCGACCCAGGAGCCCCATTGGTGCGCGCGGCGCGGTCCGAGCGGCATTCCGTGCGGTCCGTTCCCGGAGCGTCGGCGGTGGCGGCAGCGCTGAGCGTTACGGGGCTCGGCGACGGCCGTTTTCGCTTTCTCGGATTCCTCCCTCGTGAAGGGCCCGAGCGCCGAGACGGAATCACGTGCTGCGCGGAAACCCAGGAAACCGTCGTACTTTACGAGGCACCCCATCGCTTGACCGCGACGCTGCGCGACCTCGCCGAGGCGATGGGCGGTAGGCAAGCGGTCATCCTTCGCGAACTCACCAAGCTCCACGAGGAGCACATTTCGGGCACCCTCGACGAGCTTGCGAACCTCGATCGCGCCTGGCTCGGCGAGGTCGTTTTGGTGCTCGCGCCGTGGAACGCGAAGGGCCGTGAAGAGGCGATCACAGACGACGCCGTCGACGCGCGCATCGACGAACTCTACGCCAAGGGCGAGCGAGCAAAGCGCATCAGTGACCTCTTGGAAGCTTGGTGCGGCCGCCCCAAACGCCAGCTTTACGAGCGGGTCGTGTCGCGCAAACCCAGGTAATATCCCGGCGCAAGCGTGTCACATACAATGCCATGACATCGCCGCTACGTCGCCAATATCGCCTATGACTGACGACAATACGGCGTCTATCTACGGACCCGCGCTTCTCATGGCCTCAAGCCCGCGTTGATCGAAGCCCACGAAGACCTTTCCGCGCCACACGATGACCGGAATCGAGCCTCCGCCGCGGCCCACGCGCTCAAGAGCGGCCTGCATTTCCGCGCGTGCCGCCGGGTCTTCTTCGATGTCGTGGTCGACAAAAGCAATGCCCGCGCCCTTGAACCACGCCTGCGCTTGATGGCACGGGCCGCACCAGCTTGCCCCATAAATGACCGCTTGGTCGCCCTCGCCCGACGCGGCCTCGGCGGCGGTCGCCCTGGTTTTTCGCCTCTCAACCGCCGTTCGGTCGAAGGACGCTCGGCCCATGGTGACTACCGTATAGGTGCCGTCTGCGCGACGTACGCGCATGTCCGCGACGAAGACTGTGTCGGGATCCGGATCGGGCACCATGGCCGACGCCACGCGCACGGCATCGCGCACGGTCGGAGGCACGTCTTCCGCGCGCTCCGCCATCGTAAATGCCCCGTCGTCGGTCACCCAGGTGAAGAGCAGGTTCGGCGAATCGTCGCGCACCTCGGGCATCGCGAGGGCCGCATCTGGCGCCGCGGTGCCGTGCTTTTTGCACGCGGGAAACGCCACAGACGCGACCATCATGCAAACAATGAGCAGGTATTTCGCTCGCATCACGCGCTCGCTAGCTCCACGCCCAAACGCGTCCACTCGTCGACATAGCCGTCAACACTGGCCGCCAACGCTTGCTCCGTCGCGACGAGTTTCGAGAGCGCGTTCCAATCGCCGCCGGGGTCCGCCTTCAACTTTTCGCGCAGGGCACCAAGCTTCGCCTCCCCGTCGTCGATGAGCTGCTCGAGTTCCGAAAAGCGCCGCCTCTTTTTTTCGACGAGCCGGGAAGCGTCGCGTGTTTGTTCGAAGCCGCCCCGCCCGCGACCGTTTCCGTCGGCGGGTTTGACGGCCGTGACGGCCGCGGCGGCCTTGGTCGGCAGCGATTTACGCGGAGCCGGTTTTCGGTTTTCCTCGCGAGAAACCAGGAGTTTCTCGTCTTCTTTTGCCTGCAATTTGCTCGACCAATAGTCAGCAAACCCGCCAGGAAAAAACGACACGCGGGCCTCTTCGACCTCGATGATTCGTGTCGCCACGCGCTCGAGAAAACGCCGGTCGTGGGAGACAACGAAAAGCGTTCCCTCAAACCCCGTAAGCGCCTCTTCAAGAATTTCTGCCGCGGGGATGTCCAGATGGTTCGTGGGCTCGTCGAGGAAGAGCAAATTTTTTGGCTCCAAGAGGAGCTTTGCGAGGGCCAAACGCGTGCGTTCACCGCCGGAGAAACCCGAAACGACCCGCAGTGGATCGTCTCGCCAAAAGCGAAATCGCGCGAGGTACTCCCGCGCCTTTTCGATGGTAAAATCCCCGCGAACGCTTCGCACTTCATCGACCGCGGTGCGCGACGGATCGACCCCGCCGAGGTGCTGATCGAACGTGCCCACGAGCAGGTTGGACCCGAACTTGACGCGGCCCGTGTCGGTGCCCTGGGGCAGGTCCGTGAGCAGCTTCACGAGCGTGCTCTTGCCCGCTCCGTTGGGGCCCACGATGCCAATGCGTTCGCCGCGACGCACGAGCAGGTCCACGTCGCGAAACAGCATGCGGCCGCCCCGCTCCGCCGACA
>CAMCKZ010000058.1 GCA_945875545.1 Polyangium aurulentum
ACGGCCGCGCGGGAGGCCGCGCCGCCGATGATGGCGGTCGCGGGGAGGCGGTCGCGGACAAACGCGCCTTCGCGGGCGGCGTAGGGCAAATCGCCGTTCGCGTCGGCGACAACGAACGCGGAAGTTTGCCGCGCGGGCAGCTCGATCGGGGCCAGTCCAAGGTGTTCAACCAAGGAAAATTGCAGGATAAGCGGCGACCCGTCGGCGAGCGCCGCAACGCGCGCCCAGTCAATCGATCGAATGGGGCCGACGGTTGTCAGATGCAGCGTAAACCCGGGGCGAAGGTCCGTGACCAAGGGCTTCAAGAGTCGAGCGGCGACGGCCGAAAGTTGTTGGAACGAAATCGGTTCGTCGACCCGCGCAACGCTGTACGCGGTCTTGACGCGCAGGAGGGCCGCGTACCCTGTCGGTGTAGAATGCACGAAAATCACCGCGACGCCGTCGTCGTCCGTGAAGGGCAATTGCGACTGCGCGGCACCGGCCACGGCCCCGGTCTTGGGTGCCCCGGCGGCCAGCGCCGACTCGAGGGAACCGCGAGCCTCGGACAGCTTTCGTGCCCGCGATTGGCGCGCCGCCGCGACTTCAAAAGCGGGCAGCTCCCAGTCGTGGGCCGCCGCTTGCTCGGTGCGAAGTTTTACCTCGCGGTATTGGCTTAGGGCCGTTTCTTGGGCAGGTGAAAGAGCCCTTGCCCGGTGGTAGGTGCTGGCCGCCGACTCGATGGCGCGACGAGCAGATTTGCTCACCAACAGCTCCGCAGCGGCAAAGTCTTTCGTGCCTAGAAGGAGCTCGAAAAGGGCCGACGCGGAGCGTTCATGCGCCGCGAGAAAAGCGCTGCGCCCGTCGCCCAAAGCCACATCTTCAAGGGTGCGATCGAGAACCCTCTCGGCCGCTTCGAGGGCCGCGCGGGCGCGCGTTGCGTTGGTGCCGCGATGGAGGCGAGCGAGGGCCACATGCGCCGCCCATTCGCTGTGCGGTTGGTCGATGGCGCGGGCACTTTCGGAAAGTTTCTTGGCCCGCGCTTCGGCGCTTGGCACATCGCGCGCCGTCACGGCTTCCTCGAGGGAAAACTCTTGCCAAGCGAGGTCAACGACCGGCAGCACGAGGGCCTTCGATGACCGCGCGGCACCGACGAGGGACGCCAACGCCCGGGAGTCGTGGCCTAGCCGCGCGAGCTCGGCCTCGTGAACATCGGTGAGCGACCAGGCCGCGCGGTCTCGGCACTTGTCTGGGGCAAGGGAGCGAACAAAAGTTGTCCATTGGCGCGCCTGCGCAAGCGCTTTTTCTCTCGCGTCTTCATCGAACCGCCCGGCGACGTCGTGACGCTCCGCACTTCGCAATGCGGCGAAGGCCGCGTTGTTGGCGAAGAAGACACCGGTGCACGTTTGCAAGGCGGGCATCGATGGATCAAAGTCTTTTACCAGGGCAAGCGCGTCGTCGGGCCGGCCAATTCCCGCCAGCAACGAACTGAGACTCGAGGTCGCATCGATGCCGCCGAGCTCGTCGTTGCCCAAGAGTTTGAAAAGTCGCGAGGCTTCCGTGAGGTCCGCGACGGCGCGCCGCGAGTCTCCGCCAAGCCAAGCTGCGAGGCCGCGGTAGTAACTCTGATGGGCCAAATGCTGAGGCTTGGATTTCCAAAAACCGTCGCGTCCATCGACCAGCGCCAACGCCTCGCTGCTGTTGCCAATACGTGTACTGTACACATAGGACGCAACAAGACGTTCGACGGCTTCGTCGTCCTCGTAGTGCAGCTCCCGGGCGAGGGCGGCGGAGGCCTTCAGGCGAGTCACTGCATCCGAGGGAATTCCCGAGGCAAGAGCGCACCTGGCCGCCAGGGCGAGGGTCCGAAAAGCCATGCGGCCCGAGAGGGTTGGGAGCAGTGCGTCGGCCTCCACCATGGCGCTATCGAAGAGGCCTTGGCGCCGGAGGGTCTGGAGGCGTTCGAAGTCCGGTGTCGTGGGCTCGTCGTCGATGGTGAAGGGCGCGGCCTCTCCACTACCGAGGTGGATGGTGATGAGCCCGCGAGGGTCGCCGTCAATGGCGTAAACGCGGTGCTCGGCGAAGGTCTCGAGCGGCCGAAAAGCGACGGGCGCGGCGTCCCCGCCGTCGATGCGAACCACTGGAAAAGCACTGCTCGGAAGCAGTATTCGCAAGGGGCGGTTGGGCTCGCGCACGCAGCGCCCTTGGGCAAGCTGGCGGCACCCTATCCACTGTATACGTATGGGGATGGTACGCGTATGCGGATGGTGGCGTGTACGCCAGAACTGAGCAAACCCAATCGCTGCGACGCAAGCCACGATTGCACCCAGAAAAAAGCGATAGCCCCTCAGTCGCTCCACTTGCCGAGGCTAACACCAATGCACGAGGGCACGCGCCCGCTGCGACTTTGGGTGTTGCGCCGGCCACGAACATTCCCCCCCGGCAGCGAAGCGCGTTAGGAGCGGCGGTCGCCCATGCTTTACAACACCCTGCTGTTCATCCACTCGTTTTGGCGCTGGCTCGCGTTTTTGCTTCCCTTGGTGGTCCTCCAGCGATCATCCCGTGCAGTCATCGTACGTGCGCCGTATGCTCCCGTGGATCGCAAGCTAATTCTCGCGGTAACCATTGTTCTTGACGTCCAGCTTTTGCTCGGGCTCGCCCTCTGGGCCGGGGTGAGTCCGCTGGGGCTCCAGTCATTTTCGTCCACGCCGCACCTCATGAAAAACCCGGTGCTTCGCTATTGGGCCGTGGAGCACGGGGCGCTGATGGTGCTGGCGATCGGCGCTTTTCATGGGTTGAGCGCGTCGGCAAAAAAACTCACGGACGACCGAGCGAAGCACAAACGCGTGGTGATGGCGTGCGCTGTCGTGGTGATCCTCGTCCTCGTCAACATGCCGTGGCCGGGTCGCCCCTACGGCAGGTCACTCTTGCCAAACATGTAGACACAATGCTGTTGTTTCGCGCATGAAGGTTCTCAGGCCCGCCGCCTCGCTCGGTCTTCTTGTCGGCGCATGCGCCTTGTCTTCGTGCGGAGGCACTCTCCCGGCAGCGAGCGGCCCGCGCGCTTCGCAGCTGGCAATCCGTGCAGTGCCCGCATGCGACGCGCGACGCGACGGCTGGTCGAAAGAGGGCGTGTACCGCCAAGGCGATCGGCTCTTCGGCGTGGGGTTGGGCGAGTCGGTGGCAGCCGGGCAGGGCGGCGCGCAGCAGGCGATGACGCAGTGGCTTGGCGTGCGAATTTCCTCGAAATCTGTCGACTGGGCGGCTTCTTCTGGCGGGCGCGACGAGTCTCGTTACCAGTCGAGCGCCGAGAGCTACGCGAGCCACTCCCTCTCGGCCTGCAAAGTGGAGCGCAGTTGCGGCGATGGCGAGCAGATCGCAACACTTGTATCTTGCACGCAAGGTTCCGGGTTCGAGCGCCATCTCGCGGAGCTCGGTCGGGAGCTCGGTCCCAAGTTGCCGAACGGAAAGCTGTTGATGCTCCCGGGGGTGAACGAGGAGCAGTACGTGACGCGCCTCGGGGAGCTGGCCCTGACGGTGCTTCGACCTGCGCTCGAAGAGGGAAAATCGCTGGGTACAACCCTTGTTACCCCGGCGACGCTTCGCCTCTCAAACCTGCGTGAGGTCCTTCGGGCACAGGGCGCGTCCCATTGGCTCGCGCTCGATCTGCACCTGCTCGGAACCGACCGCCTTCAGCTCGTGGCGACCGTGCGCGACGCGCTCACAGACCTCGAGGTGCCCGGGGCTCATGGCAGTCGAACCTTCGATTTGGAGGCGGAGCTTCTGTCGCTGAACGATGCGCGCGGTCCCCTCTTCGCGCAGCGCCTCGGGGCCGACTTGGCGGGCCTCGATGGCGGCCTCGCGGGAGGCGTGACCGTAACTGTGCCGGCACGGTTGGACGAGGGAAAAAGCACGTCTTTTGAGATTCACGCGCGCGAATCCGGGTACGTGACGGCCTACGTGATCGACGAGACCGGGGGGCTTACGCGCCTTGTGCCGAGCCCTCTTGCGCCGGACAATCGCGTTGCCGGAGGTGCGTCGCTGACCGTCCCGAGTGCCGCGGCAGTGCGTGCAGGATACATGCTCCTTCCTTGTGCGCCTCCGGGTCAACCCGTGGCGCGGGAACAGCTCAAGGTTGTCTGGTCGAAGGCGCCCATCGCGGGCCTTCCGGGGCAGGCGAGTGGCGCGTCTGGCGGCTATGTGGTGCTCGATCCGGGGGCGAGCGGCGACCAACGGAAACTGGTGGCGACGCTGGAAGGCCTTCGGTCCCAGGGGATTTCGTTTGCCACGGCCCTCGCGACCTATGTCATTGAGGGGAGCCCCGAGGGGGCGCGTCGGTGCGCCGGCCGCTGAAAACGCGGCAAAAAAACAGCCCTCTTGTCACGCGGACGTTTGTTCAGTACAATGGCACGGCGCGGAGCCTCGCCTGCCATTCGCCACCGCGCGCCGACTGCCACGCAACGCAACCGACCGACCGAGTCGTCCATGTCAGTTCTCCAACGCCTCATCATCAACCACCCTGTCGGGTCTCGGGCTCAGCACAACGAGCCCGGCCTCGGGGTGAATCCGCATGCCTTGGGCACGGTCACGCCGAATGCATGGAATCGCGTTTTTGCGGTGCTCAATCGGCGCATGTCGTTGATGGAAGCGAATATTGAGGCCGCAACCGACGAATGGGCCGACGTGCAAGGCCTCGACCGCGCTGCCTGGGACCTCCGCATGCGCGCCTACGCCTCGGCCTTGAAGGAACTTCACTGCCTGTCCGACGAGCTTCTCGCTTCGCGAAACGAAATTCCGTAACGCGAGGCATGTGCAAGATGCACGGAATTGCCTCCGCCATATGAATTCGCGTTGAGGCACCGTTCTTAGTGAAGCGCCCCCCCGGCGAACCTGCTACGCGCCGCGCGATGCATCCTTTCCAAGAACTTTCCGTCCATCCGTCGCTCCTCGAAGCCCTTACGGCTCGGGGTTATGCAACGGCGACGCCGGTTCAAGCTTCCGTTCTCGCCAGCGAGTGCACTGGCCGTGATCTCCTGGTTTCCGCGCGAACAGGCTCCGGAAAGACCGTCGCTTTCGGCCTCGCCCTCGCGACCTCCATTCTCGGAGACGCGACACGCCTCGGACCGAGCCCGGACCCGCTGGTTTTGGTGGTGGCACCCACGAGGGAACTTGCGAGCCAGGTGGCCCGCGAACTTGCGTGGCTCTACGCGCCCGTTGGAGGGCGTGTAACCACCTGCCTCGGCGGCATGGATTACGGTCAAGAGCGGCGCGCTCTCGACGCCGGGCCGCACATCGTTGTCGGCACTCCGGGTCGTCTGTGCGACCATTTGGATCGGGGAACTTTGCGCCTCGGAAAGCTGCACGCGGTCGTCCTCGACGAAGCCGACGAGATGCTCGACATGGGCTTTCGCGATGACCTCGAAACCCTGCTCGGGGCCTCGCCAAAAGAGCGTCGCACAATGCTCTTTAGCGCCACGGTTCCCTCGGGAATTGCCCAGTTGGCGCGAAATTACCAGCGCAACGCCGTGCGCGTGCAAGCGACCGATCCCGAAGAGGCCCACAGCGACATCACCTACCGCGCGCACCTCGTTTCGTACCGTGAGCGCGAGCTCGGCGTGGTCAATATTCTTCGCGCCCACGAAGGCGTCACGGCCCTCGTTTTCGTCGCCACGCGAGACGGCGTCGCGCACTTGCACTCGAACCTCGTGGAGCGCGGATTCAACGCGGTGCCGCTTTCCGGCGAGCTGTCGCAGAGCGAGCGCACGCGCGCCCTCAAGTCTGTTCGCGATGGGCGAGCGAACGTGCTTGTTGCGACCGACGTGGCGGCCCGCGGTCTCGATCTTCCCGACCTCGGTTTGGTCATTCACGCCGACCTTCCGAACGATGGCGCGGTTCTCCAGCACCGCAGTGGTCGAACCGGGCGCGCTGGAAAAAAAGGCATTTCCGCACTTTTGGTGCCGCCCGCCAAGAGGCGCGCAGCCGAGCGCATGCTTCGCGAAGCGTCGGTTGTTCCTGAGTGGGTCGCGGTGCCCACGGCCGAAACCATTGCCCGTCTTGATGAAGCGTACATCCTTCAAGCGGCCACGGATCGCGCGGGCAATATCGGCGAGTTCGACCGCGAACTCGGCGCCAAACTTTTGGAAGCCCTCGGTGCCGAAGCCGTAGCAGCCCTTCTCGCGGGTTCCGAGCGCGGCAAGCGACCGGTCGCCGAAGAGCTCCCCGAGTCTGCGGCGCTGTACGCGCGCGTCGACGGAGAACCGCGCCGCGAAGCGCGCGAGCCCATGAGCGGAAGCGCGTGGTTTCGCATGAATGTCGGGCACGCGCACCAGGCCGATCCGCGATGGATCGTCCCAATTTTGTGCCGCCGCGGGCAGATCGAAAAGAAGCACATTGGTGCCATTCGCATCTTCACCAACGAGACAAAAATTGAGATCGCGGCGGAGGTCGCCGACATGTTTGACAAGGCCGTACGCGCGCCGGATCGCAAGGACCCCTCGATCCGAATCATGCCGTGCGAACCCGCGGGCCGAACCACCCGTCCCCAGCGCGACGAGCCCGCGCGTCCGCAGCGCGACGAGCCAATGCGCGCGCGAAACGACGAGCCAATGCGTCCGCAGCGTGACGAGCCAATGCGCGCGCGAAACGACGAGCCCGCGCGTCCCCAGCGCGACGAGCCAATGCGCGCGCGAAACGACGAGCCCGCGCGTCCGCGTCGCGAAGATGCCACGCCGAAAGCCGTGCGCTTTGACCGCTCGACCCTCGAAGAACCGTCGCCGTGGGAACCCCATCAAGGTGGCACCGACCGCAGCCGCCCGTCGGGCCTACCTAGCACGGCCCCCGGAGGCTACGTGCCGCGTTCAGCACCCCCAGGGCCTCGCAGCAGTGGTGCGCCCTCTCGCGGAGGCGCCGCGGCCCCTTCACGCTTCGACAAAAAGCCGTTTTCGCCAGGTGGTCCACCGGTGCGCGGCGACGGCGGCTTTGCGAAGCCATCGCGGAGCCCTCGCGTGGTTGAAGGCACGGCACCGCGCGGCCCGAGAGGTCCCAAAGGCCCCAAGGGCGGCAGCAGCAGTCCCCAGTAATTGACTTGGCCGGCGGGATGTGACTGTAAAATACAGCTATCGCGCCAATCGGTAGTCAATCGCGTTGGTCAGCGTGAGAAATCTGGCACCGCAGACGATGGGTGCTAGCGGCCTGCGGCATGCGCGCCTCGACTGCTTTCCACCTGCTCTGCGTCTCGTCTCTTGCGGCCTTCGCGATGGCCTGTGGTGGTTCATCGCCGGAGGGGCTTGCGGGGACAGACGCGGGAGCGGCGCCCCCAGGCACAAGTGGTCCCGAAGTCGTGGCCACGCCCGACGTGGACGGGGGAACCGATGACGACAGCTGCAAAAAGATGGACTTCATATTTGTCGTCGACGACTCCGGCTCGATGGCCGAAGAGCAGCGGAATCTTGGCTCAAATTTCCCGCGTTTCGTCGAGGCGATCGAGGCCTACCGCACGAAGAGCGGCGACCCGCTCGATTACCGACTCGCGGTAACCACCACGGGAATCACGCACACGATAGAAATTCCGCCGCCCGTCGGATTTCCGTTTCCGATCCCGGCGCAGACCATCGCCGAGCGTGGTGCCGATGGCGCGTTTCAGATGAAAAGCGCCTGCGGCATGACCCGCCGGTGGCTTCAACGCGGAGACGCAAATGTAGCGGCAAACTTTGCGTGCATCGCCAAGGTTGGCACGTCAGGTCCCGCATTCGAGATGCCCCTCGAGGGCATGAAGAGGGCTCTCGTCGATCGGGTTTCTGACAACACAAATGCAGGCTTTCTTCGAGAAGACGCGCTCTTGGCCGTGGTCTTTTTGACCGACGAAGACGACTGCTCCACGCCGCGGGCTGCGTTCACCGCCAACGACGGCAGTTGTGTGCCGCCTCCGCCGGGCCTGGTGTCGATTGCGACGTACATGGGCGTTCTTGATACGGTGAAGGGCGGAGGTTCTGCGGGGCGGTCCCGCTGGGCATCCGCGGTGATTGCCGGCGAGCGCGACTGCGATTCTGCTTTCGGCTCGGCCCGCACTGCGACCCGCATGGCGCAGTTCGTGACCCAGTCCGGGCCCAACGCGGTCTTCAGTTCCATCTGTTCCGGCGACCTCGCGGGCGGGCTGACCGCAGCCCTCAACGGATTCAAGGCAGCCTGCCAAAACTTTCAGCCGCCACGCTGAGATTGTACTGAAAATTTCCTCATAACGCTTGATTCGGTCAGCGGGTCGCGCGCGTTCATGTGCTGCCGACCGGGTCGCAATCGGCTACTCTTTCTGGCCTGTCGCGCGTTCCATGCGCGTCGCGGAGTAGCCATGCCGAAGAAAAGCGCGGGCGCGACGATCACTCAAATCTTGCTGGCGTTCAACCGAGAGAATACTTGGACGCAGGCTGCTCTCGCCGAGACGTGCGGCATTGAGGTGCGCGCCCTCAAAACTCGTTTGAACGAACTCGCCGAGGCCGGCGTCCCCCTCGAGCGCCAAGAAGAAGCGCCCCACGTGTATTGGAGCGTGCCCCGCCGATGGCGCGCGGGGCACGTCTTGCTCTCCAGTGAAGATTTGCTGCTATTTTCCAGGCTTTGCCGTCGTTTGCCTCGGTCGCAACTACGGGCACGAGCGCTCGCGGTCGTCGCCGACGGCTTGCACGGGCGGCCGTCGGTTTCCGAGTCCGAGGAGTTCGCTCTCGACCCGCCCGAAGACGCCCACCTCGTTGTCGTCGAAGATGCCCTCGAGCGAAAACAAGCCCTGCGCATCGAGTATTTTTCTGCGGCCCGGGGAGCACGCGAATGGCGGATTGTATCGGTCCACCACATCGCCAAGGGGGCTCCTTCGCGATTTCTCGCCACGTGTCATCGCGACGGCGCTCTAAAATGGTTCCGTGTAGACCGCATCTTTCGGGCGCACGTGCCCGACGACGAACCGTTGAGAAATCCCCTTCCCGAAGACGTAGAACGCGTTGTCGTCACCAGCATCGACGGCTTTCAGGGGGACGGATCAACGACCGCTGTGTCGCTTTTTGTACGCGAGCCCGAGAGCCGATGGGTGGCTCGAAATCGCCCGAAGCCGCTCACGCTTGAGGACCTACCAAACGGTATTCGCCTGCGTGGAGATGTCGGGTCGGTGAAGCAGCTCGCGCGCTGGGTCGTGTCTCTCGGAAGTGCGGCTCGGGCCGAAACCCCCGAACTCGTCGAGGCGGTGCGCGCCTTGGCGGAGGGGGCCTTGGGCGTCAACAGCCGCCTGTAGGTGCACGCTTGGAAACGGAGCACTGAGAGGCTACAATACAGGTCTTCGTGTCGCGTCCTTCGTTGCCACCCGTTCACTCGTTCGAGAGCATTCCGCCCCCCAGCGATGTTCCAAGGCGCATTCTCGTGGTCGATGACGACGCGGGGCGCCGGCTGCTCTTCGAAAAAATCTTGACGATGGAGGGCTACGGCGTTGCCCTCGCCTTCGACGCGGATGAAGCCCTCGACAGCATCAACGAAGCCCCTCCGGATCTGATTCTCCTCGACGTGCATTTGGCCGGCATGTCGGGCATCGAATTTTGCGGCGAGCTCCGCATGATCGATGAACTTCGGCTCACGCCCATCGTGCTGATGAGCGCCGTGTACAAGACCGAAGAGTGGGCGGTGCGGGGGCTGTTGGCGGGGGCCGACGATTTTCTTCAAGTGCCCGAGCGCCTCGAAGAAATCAAAGCCCGCATTCGCGTTCAGCTGCGCAATCGTCGCGACCGAGAGATGCTGGAGTGGCTTGAAATGCAGCGGAATAAGCTCCGAACCGCTGCGCTTCGCGATTCGCTGACCGGTCTCACCAATCGCCGCGGCGGCGACAAGGCCCTGCGTCACAGTCTGTCGAGCGGAGAAGTGGTGGTCCTCGTCCTCCTCGATATCGACCACTTCAAAAACGTCAACGACACCCACGGTCACGCCGCCGGCGATGCCGTTTTGCAGCAGGTCGCAGCGACCCTCGAGCGGCGATCGCGTCGCGGAGATGTGGTCGTGCGCCACGGAGGCGAAGAGTTTTTTGTGCTCATTACGGGCGTCGATCCGAAGCTCGCGGCATCGATTGGAGAGCGGTACCGGTCGGCGATCGAAAACCTTCAGCTCAGTGATGGCGCGGGCACGGCCGGGGTCACCGTGAGCATTGGCGTTGCGGTCTGGTGGGCTGGCGAAGAAGCTGCGCCGAGCCCCGAGCGCATGCTTTCCGTCGCCGACGCGGGCCTTTACGAAGCAAAACGCAATGGCCGCAATCGCGTTGTAACTACTGAAGTTTCAAGCGATCAAAGCTTGATCGGGCGCATCAAGGGCTTGCCGTCCGTGTACCCGAGGACGAAGAGTCCTGGAGGCGGAACGTGACGATTCTCAGACAGCGGACCGGGGCACCTGCCACACTTTTGGAGGCCATGGAGCGCGACCTTTCGCGCGGTACGGCGGCTTTGCCGATGCTGCCCAGGGGTGCGCGTGAAGCCCTCCGGCTCGCGAAAAAACCTGACGTCGACATGAACGACATTGTCGAGGTCGTGGAAGGCGATCCGGCCCTCACCGCTCGCCTGTTGGCGGTGGCCAATTCGGCGATCTACAACCGCGGTTTTGCGATGGCGTCGGTGCGGCGCGCCGTCGTGCGGCTTGGGCTACAGGCCACGCGCGACATCCTTTACCAAGCGGTCTACGCAGCGATTCTCTACGACGTCCCCGGGTTCAAGGCCCGGGTGGAAGCAACGTTTGTTCACGGCGTGGTGGCATCGCGCGTGGCCCGCAGAATCGCTCAAGTTGTGCACGTTGACGAAGATGCGGCATTTCTCGCGGGGCTCCTGCACGACGTGGGCAAGGGGCGACTGTACAAGATTGCCAACAAGCTCGGCCGCGTCGATGCGGAAGACGAAGAGGTGCATCACGCGGTCGATGAACTGCACGCGCGGTCTTCGTCGGACCTATGCCGTGCGTGGCGTTTGGGACCTGAAATCATCGAGGCTTGCGCGTGGCATCACGAGCCCAAAACCTCAAAGCTTGCCCAAGTGATTGCCGCCGCCGACGTCCTGTCGCGGCGCGTAGAATTCGTTCCGCGCGCGTCCGATGAAGAGGTCGAGGTGGTGATGACGGTGCTCCGAATCGATGCCGAATTTCGCGATGCCCTTCTCACCTACGCGGCCGATGCCACGGTGTATGCCGGCGAGCCCGCCTCGCTGCCCACGAGCGGCATGCCGCCTTCATCGGACCAGCCGTAGCCGAGGTCTCGCCTGTTTTGAAAACGGGCCAGGTGTCGCGGAATACCTGAGAAAATCCTCAAGAAATATGCGCGAGCGCGCCTTCGTCAAGCCCGGCCAAGCGCCCGAACGGCTTCTCTCACGAGAGCCACTTGGCTTTCCAGTGTCGAAAAATCGCGACGCCTTTTCAACAGAAAGACGCCCACGTGCGGTGCGAGATTCGCGAGCATGTCGAGTTCGCGTCGCTGAAGAGACGGGTCGTCGTGGGCGAAGCGAAACACGTGCGCGGCGAGGAGACGGAACGCGTTGTATCCCTCGACCCGTTCGAGCTCCGCGTGGGGCCTATCGGAGTCTGTGAGCAATACAATCATTTGAAGGCGCTTCGGCGAAGTGGCTCGCGGCACCTCGACGAGTACCTTTCTGTCGTCGCTCGGTTGGAGCCCGAAGAACTCGCGACTTTCCGCGAGGAGCCACGTACCGCGTTGCATCGGCTCGACCCACGCGCCGTCGCCGAACGGTGCGAAAGCGACCGTGTCGTCGGCCAATAACGCGGCGCCTGAAAAGTGCACGCACGCATGCGCAAATGTTGATTTACCTGCAAATGCGCTGCCAATAAAGGCCACTGCGCTCTCTCCCATGCAGACGACGGAGCCGTGCAACGAAAGCTTCCCCTGAAGCTGGCGCACGAGAGACGGAACGAGACTGGCTACAAATTTCTCGACCAACACGGGGTCGGCGTCGTCTCGCGCGTCGAACCGGTGCGACCGTCCATCGGCCGACGCGAGAAGCGTTCCATAACGCGTGTCTTGCGCCGCGTAGAAGGCCCCTTGACGCCCTAGTCGCAGCAGCAGCCGGTCACCATCGCGCTGCTCGCTGTGCCACGCGCAATGGGCCTCGTGGAAGGGCGGAAGGGCCTCTCCCGCGGCAAGGGGAATGCTCGACGACCGGGGACGCACCGAATCGTCAATCATGATCCGATGGGGATGGTGGACAGGATCGTCGGGCAAAAATCCGTCGCGATGAGCGGCTGGCCCTGTAAAATAACCCACGCATGGGGGCGAAAATGCGGGGCTCGCGATGGATCAAACCCGAGGGCAACTTCGGCGTGCGGAAGGCGCGATGCGACGGTCAGGGCGCGCGAGAGGCAGGTTCCGACATTCGAAAGATCGCCATAAAGTTCTTGTGCAGACTGCACGGAAAGCGGCGGCAAGATGCGGGCTGTGGCGCGCGCGAGAGCGCTGGCGTCTTGAAGCTTCGCGACCTTCACGGTGAGCCAAATCGCTCCGTGTTGCACGTGCGAAAAAACCGACGAATGCCGAGCCCGCGCAGCGCTCACGACCGCGCGCCACGCGGAACGGGCGAGGCGTCCTGCAACACTTTCGCGCGAGACCGCTGGCGGAATCATGGGCCCGATTTGGGAACCAGAAGCCCGGCTTCGACGAGGCGCTCGGCCAGTTCGTGGACGTCGGCGGCAATCTCGCTGCGCGGGGCATCGAACTCTTCGGCGAGACGCAGGATGGTGTCGTCGAGACTAAAACCCTGAGCGAATTCGCTCCAAATGCGCGCGCCGATGTCGTCGAGGCCGAAGTACGCGTTCGATTTTAGGTCGAGCACCACGAGCTCTCCGTCGAACGGACGCGCGTGAATGTCGGTGGCGGGCACGAGAATCGTGTCGCCGGCAAGGCTTTCCATCCCGTAAGGCCTAGCGGACGGAAAGGCGGAAGGCGAGCGGCGAGCGGCGAGCGGAGTAGGGCCGAATGCCAGCAAACGGCCAGCCGCCCTTTTTCGTCCCCTGTTGGGGTGATTTGTTTGCGTCACCCGGCTTGCGTCGGCACCGCGTAACGGGATCGCCCGCGGCCACTTACGCGGTACACGCTGCCGAACGGCAGGAGCATCTCGGGCTGGTTGCGGAAGTAAAAACGCGACACGGCGCGCACTTCTTCGAGGGCCTGCACGACCAGCGCGTAACAGCGATTGCGCTTTCGCATGGCCGACATCACGGCGTCGTCGTGGCGTTCGCCCTCGCACTCGGTGGCGAGGCGCGTTGCAATTTCTTTGGCGCGCGCGATGGCCTTTTGCGTGCCGCCCGTCAGGTCGACGATGGAGAACTTGGAAGGGCGCGACTTGGCGATTGTCACGAGGACGTTCAAGTCTTCGACGAGGTCGTCGAGGGCGTCGCCGTCGCTTACTGCCGAAAGCTGTGCCAAGATCTGCGGTTCGTCGCGCAGTAGAAACTGAGCAGCCGTGAGCAGCTCGCGTTTCAGCTGCTCCGCCTCTTCGCGAAGCGGCCGGAGCTCGGGCTTGAGGCGAGCCAATCGCGCGGCGCGAAACTCTTCGTCGGAGGCAGCGAGGGCGTGGGCCCGTGCCTCGAGGGTGTCCAAAAGATCGATCTTCGTTGGAAGCTTTCGCATGCGGTTACGATGCGGGCGCGCGGCGCGAGCGACCTGCTCTGCTTCGCGCACGATGAGCTCGACGGGAACTTCAGGCGGGAGCCAAGCCACATCGGCGCCGAGGCCGCGAATCGCCTCTTCCAGGTTAAATACCACGCGGGGAAGCGGCTCGACCTCTTCCACGACCTCGGCCAGCGCGGACGAACCCTTCGCGAGACGGCCCGGTGCCTTGGCGGAAGTCGTGCGCTTGATGCCAACAGCGTTCGACTCGCTCCGCTTGACCGTGGTCTTGATTGCCGCTTTCGCCATAGTTATTCCTCTGAAATCCAGCGCATCGTAACACTCTTTTGCACCGACAGGGAGCCTCGCTTTTCCGAAGCTCGCCCAGCGCTGTAATGAGTGCACTCTGCACCAATCCATCGGTCGCCCGACCGAGGCCCGCGGAGAGCCCGCTGCATCGTTGACAATGTTCAGCGAATCAGGCGTCTTTAGGTGCGCGGAGGCGCCGCCACCCGCTCGCAAAAACGGCAGGTGAAAGGCGCGTCGCCCGCCCGTGCGGACGACGTCGTCTGTTCGGTGACAGCCGTTGCGTTGAATGCTGGCCTCTTCGGGCGCGTCTGTGAGTTAATCCCCGGAGCTGCCATGCGTTTTTTTACTGTTCTGTCCGTCGCTGCGTTCTCACTCGCCCTTGAGGCTCTCGCCTTCGGGGCCGACGTCGGCGTCATTCCGAAACTATCGCAGCTGGCCGACATGAAGCCCGTGGCGGCACCACTCTTTGTACCGAAGCCATTCCAGATCGACGCACTGGAAACGGGGGCTTTGTCTACGCGATCGAACTGGGTCATGCCCGGCCAGCGCGAACGTTACGGGCACGCCGTCGCCCTCATTGAGGCGCCAGCCGTGCTCGTGCGTAAGCAAATTTCGATGCTTGCACAATACAAGGAACTCGTCCCTTCAAAGTTCAATACGGCGCGGGTCGTGCGCAAGAAGGGGACCGAGTCCGACCTCTACGTGCAGGTGCCTCTCAAGATTGGGGGCATCGTTCTTTGGGGGGTGGCGAGGTTCACCACGATTCGCCCCGTCGAGGGCTCGGACGAGGGCGGGGGGCAAGTCGAGATTTTGGAGGGCAAGCTTCTCACGGGGAATTTCTCGCAGTTTCACCTGATTTGGACGCTGAAGGCCATCGACGAAAAGCGCACGGCACTCGCGTGCGACATGCTCATGGGGTTCGACGTTCCCGCGCCCCAGAGCGCCGTTGACGAAGAGCTCCGCGACGCGTGCGGAGAGGGCATTGACGGCGTCGTGCGCTTGATGAAAGACGTCGGTGTCAAGACGCCCGCAGCGAAGCGTTAAGTTCCAGCATGACGGACGCGCGCGGATTTTTTTGAGCCCGCAGTTCGCCGTTCACCACCCGCGCTAGTCCACGTGGCGAAACATGAACGCCAGCGCCCTCGGCAAGCGCCGCTTCCACGCGCGCTCCGAGTGCGTGCCACGGGGGTCGGAGCGAAAGTGCAATTGGCGTTCGTGGTAACCGCGCGCAGCGAGCGTGAGGGCGAAGTCTTTCGCGATGGGGTGCATGCGGCCGCGGCCTTCGTTGACGCCGCAGTCGAGGTAAACTCTTGAGTAGATAGGTGTAGTTCGCGGGCGAAAATCCTCGAAAATGCGCCGACGCGCAAACCACAACGACGGCGACATGGCGAGCGCTCCACCAAAAGCGTCGGGTCTTGCATAATGCATCCACAGAGCTGCCAGGCCGCCCATCGACGACCCTCCCACGACCGCGCCGATGGAGCCCTCCCGCACCGGCACGCGCTGGCGCAACGTGGGCATGAGGACGTCCGCGAGCCAGTTGGACAGGTGCACCGTTAGGCCTCCACCGTGAGGCAGCGATGGCCACGGCCCGAGCTCGTTGATGCGCTCCGCGTTTCCGTGATCGACGGCGAGCACGTAAGGCGCGAGGCAAAGGCGCTTGGGAACCAGCGTATCGACTGCGCGATGGGCGTGCCAACCGCCCAAAAAAGATCCGTCGTCACCGAACGCATTTTGTCCGTCGAGCAAGATGAGCACGGGCCGAGGCCGCGTGGCGTCTTGGGTGGCCGGGGTGTACAGCCGCACGCGCCGCTCTCCCACCTGCGGAATGGAAAAGGCACCGAGGGTTTCAAGATGACCCTCGGGAATAGGTTGCTTGCGAAGTGTCATGGGGCCTCCGCGGGGAGCGGCCCGATCCATCCGCGAAGGGGGCCGTCGTGGCGCCACAGCCCGCTCGCGAGGGCCTCGGCGAGGAGGGCTTCGCTCACCGCGATGGTGCCGAGTTCAAGGGTGCTGGCGATGCGTACAACGCGCGGAAGTCCCGTATTTTGCTGGACACAATGGATAGCCGCCCCGATGGCTTCATCGTCGGTGGCCAGGGCAATGGGCGTCTTGCCGCTATGCAAATTGCGACTTGCGAGAACGTTCGTCGTCGTGACCGTTTCGTCGAGGGTGCGTCGCACGCGCATCGTTGTGATGTCCGCGAGGCCGAGGCCGTTGCCGTTGCCCTTGGTCTCGACGGTGAGCCCGAGAACCACAATGCGCTCGATGCGCGGAACGAGAATTCCCGGGGCCCGCCCGAGGACGTTGGGGTCGAGACCTGTGCCGGAAATATTTTTTCCGATGCGCTCCACGATGCAGACGTCGATGGGCGACAAGCCGATGCGGGCGCTAAGGCGTCGTGCGTCTTCGAGCAGAACAGGCTCTTGTGCTGCAAAATCGCGAGCCGCAACCACCGATAGGCTCGCGACTTCTTCAAACGCATTTTCAACGATCGCGATGGCGCACGTCACGGGGAAGGCCGCGCATACGAGCTCGCTCGCCCGCGCAAGAATGGCCGCAAAATCTTCGTAGGGTTCTTGATGGATGCGCGACGCGCCCTCATGCTTTCCGAGCCCGATGACGAGCATCTTGGCGATGCCGCTTTCGACGGCCCCGCGAAAGCCCGTGTGGGGCTTGATGCGCGCAATGGGAATAACGGCGTCGGCGCATGTGGCGGCGCGTTCGTCGACCACGATCTCCAGCGTTCTTCCCCGCGGCGTCGTCATAGCACCGACGGCTCGCACGGCCATTGACGAGCGAATCGGCGCACCCATTGTGGCCTCGCTGATGCCAAGACCCGCGAGCAGGGCGGCCTGTCCCTCGGCGGTTGCGCCCCCGTGCGAGCCCATCGCGGGCACGATAAACGGTGTGCAATCATGGGTGTAGAGTGCATCTACCGCCGCCTTCACGATGCGCGGAAGCTCCGCGATGCCGCGGCTACCGACCAAGAGTGCGACGCGCGAACCCTTCTTCACGTGGGCCGTAACACCGCACCGCACGAGGTCTTCGACGGGCACCTGCGCCGCCGGGACGCGCACCGCGCGCAGGCGATGAAGGGGAGGGGACGGGGGCAACGGGAAGGCAAAAGGCATGGAGTTTGTCGGAATCTTGGCCGCTCGGCGCAGGAACCCTACACCGATCGGTGTGGCGTCGGCGCGAAGTCTCCTCACTATTCCGCTACTCGCAGTCACTCTTGGCGCTGCGGGATGCGGGCGCACGGAACCGTTCCTCCAGTTGGCGGTGGCGGAGAATGTGGAGACCACCGACGTTGAAAGCGGATCGACTTTGGTCGTGCGCGGCGAAGGTTTTCCCCTGGGAACCCCCGCGGAATTGGTGTTCACCGGCGAGCGCCGCAGTTACCTCCACCCGGGGCCGATTGAACTGCGTTTGCCCGCCCGCGCCGCGGCGCATGATCGCGTGGAACTGCCCCTCGATGACGTCGCGACGTGTGCAATTTTAGGCGAAGGCGACGACGACGCGCGCCTTCGGGGCGACCTCGAGGTGAGGTTTCATACGACCGGGGCCGTCGTGGTGACGAAACCCGTGCCCGTCGAATTTCGCATGCGCGCCTTCCCTAGAAACGCTCGTGTCGCTGCGGAAAAACGGGCCCGCATCGCCGAGTTGCTTCGGTCTCTCGGACTTCAGATTGCCCCGGACTTGACCGTGGAAAAGCGTGTATCCTGCACCTTGTGCCGGGGCGACGTTGCAGGCGGTGACAAGCTGCGCTCCATCAATGGGGTCCCCCTCCAATCGCTCGACGACGCGATGCCCCCGGACGGGTTTGCGTTCGCCAATCTGACCCGCGTCGAGACCGTGAGCGCCGATGGCGTCGAGCATCAGCTTCGGGGCCTCACGGGCCTTCGGTACCTGCTATTCGGAACGCTGGCCGCCGCGGTATTGCTTGCATTTAGCCTAGAAATACGCCGTATTACGCGCACCTCGCTGCCGCCCACTCTGACCGCTCACCGCGCGCCGCCATCCCGCGAAATTCTTCTGGCGACGGGTCTTGGGGCCCTCGGTTTTGAACTTGGTTTGCGGGCACTGCGCCTTCACGTCGATGCTCCCACGGTGCTGACGCTCGTCGCCGTCGCGCTCTTCGGGCCGTCCCGAAGATCGCTCGGCCTCGGGCTCGCCATGGGGCTCGCGTCGTCTGCGGCGCTCGTGAGTGGCGGCGTCTTTCGCATGGACGAATTGCACGGAGCTCTAGGGCCCATGGCGATGGCGGGCCTTGGACTTTCGCTGTGCATATGGGCGCAGCGTTTCGCGGGATTGGCACCGTCGCGCACCGCCTCTATGGCCTTGCTCCTCGTCGTATTGCCGGCGCTGCACGTGGTCGCACCGCGCGTGGGCATGACCGCCGCTTGTGGGCGCGCCGTTGCGGCCACGGCCCTCGCGGGGGTGGTTTCTCCGATCTTGCAGCGGGGTCTGGCACCCATTCGAGAGGGACTGTCGGGCGCGGCGCTGGGCGCGGCCATCGCGGCGGCCGCGTCGTCCCTCGGTGCGGCGATTGCGCTCGGTCCCGTCGGGGGCGCGTCGGTGGCCACGGTTGCGGCTGTGGGCCTCGCTTGTGCAGCATTTTTCCCTCCGTTTGCGCGGCGAGAAAAATGGCAAGGCTGATAGGCCAATGGCCACATTGCCCCCGAACGCGCCCCTGCATCTGCCTGCCCTGACGGGTTTTCGCGCCCTCGCGGCGGCCATGGTTCTCGTGGGGCACATCGAAAACGCGCGACGGCTGGAGGCCCCGTGGTTCGCCCACTACGGTTGGACGGGTGTCAATCTATTTTTTGCCCTCTCGGGCTTTTTGTTCACGCTGCTGTATTTCGACCGATTGGCGGAGGGCACCGTTTCGTTACGTAACTACTTGCTTAAGCGTGTTTTTCGCGTGCTGCCGCTCACGTGGTTTCTCGTTTTCGTCTCTTTCGTGACGTGGCCGCAGTACACCGCAGGCGACGTACTCACACACTTGACACTCACACAGGCGTATTTCGACGAATACCGATTTTCGATGAATCCACCTATGTGGACGCTATGCGTGGAGGAGTCTTTCTACCTCATCGTTCCGCCCCTCTTTATCGCGCTTGGGGCCCTCGACCGCATTCGGCCGAAATCGTCAACCGCGGCCCGCCTAGCGATTTTGGCTCTCTCGTTGTTTCTGCTGACCAAGGCGGGAATGGCGATTGCGATTGATTTGATGACGGCCAAGCAGAGGCTCACAGGGCAGTGGGATAACTATGTCTGGGTTATGACGATATTCGGTCGCTTCTCGGACTTTGCATGGGGAATAGGGGCGGGAGTCGTGGCCTTGCGCCCTGCTTCGTCCCGCTGGCTGCAAAATCGCGTGGTGGCCAATGGTCTCGTCGCCCTGGGGTTGGGCGTTTGGTGGGCGACGGCTGTGTGGCTCGAAGCCCGCGGTGGCGCAGATAAAGCGTGGGTTTTTCCTTGGTATCAGCTGGTCAGCCGTCTCTTTGCGGCCAGCGGCGCTCTCGTCATTCTCGGGCTCTATGGGCGATCGATCGTGACGCCGGTCTTTGCATCGGCCCCATTTGTGTATGCGGGCCGTATTTCGTTTGCGCTGTATCTCGTGCAAGATGCATGGATCGAACATGTGCCCGTATCGGAGATACTCGCCGGATATGTGCGAAACAAAATAGGCCCCGAATCTTACGCGGTGATCGCCCTCTATGCGGCGACGAGCGTCGCGGCGGCCCTGTTGTACCATGGCGTCGAAGACCCGGCGCAGCGCTACCTTCGACGTCGATTTTTGCGCGGCGCACAGTGATTTCGGGGGCCTAGCGCGGCGCAACCTCGCCCTCGCGCACCAGCATAATTGCTCGCGGAAGAAGGGGGACGAACAGAAGGACCAGGGCTGTGGTAGCGGCGTTGATGATCACCAGTTGATTAAACTGAAAATGGTAGACGTCTATCATTTTGGTTCCGATGACATCGCTCATTGAAATGCCGAAATTGCGAATACTCATCATCAGCGCGAACCCAAGAGCCTCGCAGCCCTTTGGGGTGGAGCGAACCGCGAGATCCATCAATGCAAGTTCACTCCCGATGCCGACGAACCCACCGACCGAATGAATGTAAATGGCCGTATCGGCTCGGTAATACAGGTATGTCAGCGTGAGCAGCGCATTGGCAAGCACCGTCGTGACGAGCAGTGTTTGCAGCGTAAATCGTTTGCAGGTCGTTCCATAAATAAACGCGGCCCCCAAGCCCATGGCAGCCTCCCAACCGGTCAGAGTTCCGATGAGTTCTTTGCTAAAGTGCAACTCGTCGGACTGCTTAAACGTGAGGGCCGTATAAAGGCCGGGCACCATATAGATCAGAAACAGCATGACCACGGCCAGCCACAACGTTTTCGAGGCCAATATTTGTGTGAGCTGCCCCTGAGCCTTGAAGATGACCGGATGGCGCGTTGGAATAACCGTCAAACCGACAATCAGCAGGAATACGGTCAATAGTGCCATAAGCGAAAAACCAACGTTTCGCGTGTCTTCGTTCGCGAGGCAGCCCAGCGATGCGGCACCCAGCGCCAGGTTGCCCAAAACTACGCCGAGCCCAGGCCGGTAGCGCGGCCTCGCGAACTCCGCGTCGCTTACCGCACTAAGCGTGTGCGACGGCTCTTCTTTTAGGACCACGAAGGCAACAATGCCCGCCGCGAGGAGGGCGGCGGCCGCCACGCCGGCCGTCCAACCGTAGGCCTGGGAGGCGAGCCAACCACCCAAGAGCGGAGCTGCCAGCATGGCACCGGAGCTGAATATCTGACGAAGCGAGGTTATACGGCCTGGCGCGGCAAACGCCTGACTCGCCTCGACTTGGAGGCCACCCATGGCCGTGCTCGCGAAGACGATGGCGGCATTGAGCAACACGGAAAGTGTTAGCAGCGTCGCATAGTTGTGGTGAAAGAGACCGAGCGCGCCCCAGCACGCCCCACCGCCGACGGTGCCGAGGACCAAGTAGGCCTTTCGCCGTGAACCAAAGATCGGAAATGCGTCGATGAGCACGCCGGCGAGGGGTTTCAGATTCCACGCGAAAGTGGCCCACATAAAGAACTCGGCGACTTTTTCTTTGCCAACGTGCAGATTTTCTTTGAGCAAAAACAGCGTTGGAAGACTGCCCACCATGCGCTGCTGGGCGAAGGTGGTCGCGAACGCCGCGACAGAGACGATGATGAGGTAAGCGCGGAGTTTCGCTGCGCTTGCGGATTCGCTCGTTTCGCTACGTTCGGTCACTTGGCTCCACCACGCGGGGAAATGCGCCCTTAAACGATGGGGGCGATGCGGCGCAACATCGTTGCGCATCTAAGGGCCGAATGGCAACGGGCGCGGGCGCAAAACGGGCGAACGAGGCGGGCAGGGGAGTCGAGTTCGGCCGAGACCGATGAAAGGAGTAAGCATCACGGCCGCGGACTGTATGCGTAAGGTAGCGCTTGGTGGATTCGGAGGTCGCACAAACGGCGCGTGGCGCCCGGCGCGAATACGTGGTTTCAATGGACGATGCGCACGAGCGTGTCACCGTTGCCTCCCGCGTTGCGCCTCAAGGTCGCGCTCATGACCGACGATCGCATCGTTTCGATGCTCGCGAGTCGTGCGCTCGTCG
>CAMCKZ010000059.1 GCA_945875545.1 Polyangium aurulentum
CGCTTGCCGCGGCCTAGTTGAGGCGGGCTACCAAACATCCGCGGCCCGGTGTTGAACTATTCGCGGGCGCCTCTTTTTGAACCTGGGCACGGGTTTGGCGCGCAGCGCATCACGGCGTGACGGTAACCGTGACCGAGCCGCCACCCGCGAGGTCGAGGCGCGCAACCCCGACGCCCACCGCGATAAGCACTCCTTCGGCCCCGCCGGTTTCGCGAGGAGGCGGCGGAAAAAGAAAGTCGGGAAAAATACCGCCGCCAGGGCGAAACGCCACGACGTTGGGATTGGAGCTGGTCACGACCGTCATGCGCGAACTTTTGAGCGGCGCGCCGAACCACGTGGACTGGATCACCCGGTAGGAATCCTCGGAACCGACCACGCGGGAGAGGCCCGCAGACGGCACCGCCTTTCCGTCCTTAAGTTCGAGGCGCGCCGAGAGCACGGGGGCGGCGGCGATGCGAATTTGGTCAAGAATGGAGCCGTCCGCGCGCAAGACCTGCAGGCGCGCCGAACCGGGGGCCTCGAACGCCACGCCCACGCTGTAGGTCGGTGTTTCCCCGACCGAACAGGTCTCGGATTCTCCCAGCGAATAGCGGCAGGTCTGGCCAGAGCCGCCGGGCCTGCAACAATCGAGGCTGGCAGCTTGCCCGACCGTCATGACATGCGGGTCCGTCGATACGAAACGCAGGCCATTTTCCTGCCCGTGGGGCTCAACATCGATCGAGAGAGCTGCGCCAACGGCGAAGGTGTCTGTGAGTCCGCACTGGAAGAGGCAGTCCGACCCGTCACGTGTTGAGAAAGTCGCGGCACCGCGCTCGCCCTCGGTTCCACCCCTCAAGAGAAAGTCGCCCAGCGGAAAGAGCGGGCCGCAGGCAGCCAAGGTGAAGGACAAGGCGATGGTGGGAAAGAGGGTCGTCTTCATGGTCAAGTTCTGTTGGGGGTTCCACAGGGGCTCCGCAATGCGCGTGCCAAGATGGAATACGCTGGATAAACGCCGGAAAACCATTGACATCGCTGGCCGCCGACGCGAGGCCAACCGCGACACGGGAGGAGGAAGGGCGCAGGGGGCACGCAGCGGACCCGTTCGATGGAGGCAGGGAAACGGCGCTGTTGTTCTTAGCAAGATGCGTGCCGTTTTACTATGGCGCACTCCTCGCGCACCGGCCGCCGTAGTTGGAGTTGCGGGCCACGGGGTAGTCGAGGTTGCGGTAATCGGCGGGGAGGTACGATGCACCGCCGCCGAACGACCCACCGCGAAACACCCGGAAGGAGCTCGTCGAAACGTTGGCACAGTTATTGCACCTAGCCGCAAAGGAGTTGTTCCAATCCAGGTTCCACTCAAATACATTGCCCCCAAGGTCGCTTTGGCCCCACTTGCCGTTTCCCGCCGTTTTTGTGCCCACAAAGACAAGATCGCCCACGGTGCACGCCGAGGCCCCGTCGCCGAAGCAACCCGCGTCGTAGTAGTAGCTCGCGTGGTTGGCCGTTGGTGCGGCGCTTCCCCATGGGTACGTTCGCTCTTCTGCCCCGCCCGCCGCCGCGTATTCCCACTCCGCTTCGCTTGGCAAAAATCCGCCGTCCCAGATGCAGAACGCGTGGAGATCGTACCAGCTTAGGCAGTTCTGCGGCCGCTTCTCGTTTGCGCCCGCGGCGCTCGTCCAGGTTTGAACACCGGAGTCGCAGCTCAGCGCCGTCGTCCAGCCCGCTAACGTTGTCGGGCTGGTGCCGCTGGGTACGTTGCTGCCACTCACGCTTTCCGCACCCGGGTAGTTCGCCCACGTTACGTCCCATCCGGGCTCGTAGCCGCGGGCCGTATTCGCGAGGCCCTGGCCGCTGTTCAAATGTGTGTGCTTGCCGCTCGCGGTCGCTGGCCTCCAGCCGCCTACCCACGCGTCCACGAACTTGCGGAACCGGCCCACTGTGACCTCGTACTTGTCCAAGCGGAAGTCGCTGATGGTGGCAGGGCTTGCCGTATCATAGCCTCGGTAAAATGTGCCGCCCGTGACGAGCAGGCTTTCGGCGCAGCTTTCGTTCGAAGTTGGTCCGCAGTCGTTCAGGCCATCGCCGGTGAACGAGCCGGGTGACGAGCAACCCGCGGCAAAAGCCGCGAGAAAGGCGAGGGACACGGGACGCGAGAGGGCGGCGAGGCGCGAGATGGAGCGGAAGCGGAAGCGGGTCATGCGCGGACGCTTGCAGCAAACGGTCGCGTTCGGCAAGGGCTTTTCGCAGTTTTTTCGCCCGGCCCGCGGCCCCGAAAGTCTGGCCCCATTTTGCCGGTGACAAAGCGCCACCCAAGCCTACCTTCGCGGCGGCTCGAGCACGGCCGGGTGGGCCTTGGGCAACGCGGCTTCCATCGCCTGCACCGACGCCATCGCGAACGGATCCGCTCCATTCGTAACCACCAGCTTAGCATTGGGCGAAGCCGCCAACTTAGCCAAGGCTTCGATGGCCTTGTAGCGGAGCACGGCCGGTGTGAGCCCCTCGGAAAGCTTGAGGTTGGCATTGCGCACGCCTTCGGCTTCGATGACCTTGCGGTCGGCCTCTTGGCGTTCGCGTTGAATCACAAATTCCATTTGCTGCGCCTCTTGTTCGGCACGCATGCGCGCCTCGATAGACGCCGACAGCCCCTCCGGCAACTGGATGGTCTTCAGCAGCACGGCCTCGATTTGAAAGCCGCGGCCGTTGATGCGCAGGTTCATGGCCTTGCGAACTTCTTCTTCGATTTCGGAGCGTTTGCCGCTGTGCATGTCTTTCGCCGGAAAGCGCGCGGCGACATCGGCCACGGCCGAGCGAAACACGGGCAGCACAAACCGCTCTTCGTATTCGCCGCCGATTTCGCGTAGAATGGTGGGCACCCGGCTCGCTTCGATGCTGTACAGAATCGAAATTTCGGAGGCGATAGTAAGGCCTTCCTTTGACGGCAATTGCAGCTGCAATTTCAGGTTAGTAAGCCGCACCGACACTTTGGTAATGTCGAAAATCGGCCAGAGAAACACCTTGAGCCCAGATTCGCCGATGCCGGAGGATTGGTCGCCAAATAGGTCGCGCACGCTCACTTCGCCGGGGCGCACGATGGTCATGCAGCCGGCTGTGGCCGAAACGGCGAGGGCGAGGGGCAAGAACTTGCTGAACATGGAGAACCTCAATACGGCTTGGCTAGCCTGAAACCGGTAAAAGACAATTCGAAAATTGCTCGTCGCAGCGTCGTGGATGCGGATGATCTGGGCGATAACACCGCTGACGTCGGCCGGCGTGTAGAACTGCCCCTTGCTTTTGCCGCTCTCGGTGGCGAATCGGCGCATCAGGTATTCGTAGGCGTCGCCGAGAATGCCGTCGCCGTCAGCACGGTTCTTCGCGAAGTCGAGCGACGGGCGTGGTTTGATCGGCGACGTCGCGGTTCAAAAGGTCAACGTCGGGGTCCAACTGGTCAACGTTCACCTAAAATGGGTCAACGTCGGCCTGTGGGATAGCGGGCGAGAGGCAGACAAGCAGCGATCCGCCGCCGATGGAGTGGACGGTGTGAGAACCAGGCGGAATGTCAGAGGTTAAAAATCCGAGTCTCAATCGGCACGCAGGGGTCGAGGCCGAGCTTGAGGAGCAGCTCGAAGAGGATGTCCTGCTCGGCGCGGTCGGTCTTGAGGTGGTCGATGTTGCGCGGGGTTACCGTCGCCGCCGGCAAAATGGCGGCCAGACTTTCGGGGCCGCGGGCCGGGCGAAAAAACTGCGGAAAGCCCTTGCCAAACGCGACCGTTTGCTGCAAGCGTCCGCGCATGACCCGCGTCCGCTCCACCTCGCGCCTCGCCGCGCTCGCCGTCCCTTCCGTCGGAGCCATCGCCGCCCTCGCCGCCCTCTCGCGTCCCGTATCCCTCGCCTTTCTCGCGGCTTTTGCCGCGGGTTGCTCGTCACCCGCCGCGGAGGCCAGCGCGGCCACTGCGACCACCGCCAGCATGACGGGCCCAGGCCTGAACGACTGCGGACCAACGTCGAACGAAATCTGCGCGGTAAGCCTTCTCGTAACGGGCGGCACATTCAACCGCGGCACAGACACGGCAAACCCGGCCACCATCAGCGACTTCCGCTTGGACAAGTACGAGGTAACGGTCGGCCGGTTCCGCAAGTTCGTGGACGCGTGGGTGGCTGGATGGCGTCCAACGGCGGGCAGCGGCAAGCACACACACTTGAACAGCGGGAGCGGCCTCGCGGATGCGGCGGGAGGCTACGAACCAGGCTGGGACGCAACGTGGGCATCCTATCCGGGTGCGGGAAGCGCCGGTGGTAGCGTACCCAGCGGCACCAGCCCCACAACGGTAGCGGGTTGGACGACGGCGCTGAGCTGCCAGCCCGGTTATCCAACCTGGACCAGCGCCGCGGGCGCAAACGAGAAGCGGCCGCAGACCTGCCTAAGCTGGTACGATTTGCACGCGTTCTGCATCTGGGACGGCGGATTTTTGCCAAGCGAAGCGGAGTGGGAATACGCGGCAGCGGGCGGGGCAGAAGAGCGCACGTACCCATGGGGCAACACGGTTCCGGGAGCGAACACCTCGCTTTCCGTTTACGGTTGTTACTACAACGGCACAGGTTCATGTACCGGCGTGACAGACATCGCAACCGTGGGCAGCGTACCGGCGGGAAACGGCAAGTGGGGCCAAAGCGACATTGCGGGCAATGTATTTGAATGGAACCTGGATGGGTACAGGTCCTTTGCGGCCAAGTGCAATAACTGCGCCAACGCCCCGGCGAGCCCCCACCGGGTGCTCCGCGGTGGGTCGTTCGACAGCAATGCATCGTACCTCCGCGCCGCTGACCGCGACTACAACAACCCCGCGTACCGCTACCTCAACAACGGCGGCCGGTGCGCGAGGTCGGCGTATTGAGCGTGCGATTTGCGTGCATCGCGCCTCCTGCGCTTACCTCTCACGTCATCTTTTTGGACGACGTCCAAAAAGCGCGTAGGGATCGTAAAAGGGCACAGCCTCAAACCGGCCCATTTACTATTAATACCAAGAAGCACAGAAGTCCTGTCCCGTACCCATTGTTGCGTCCGCGGTGCGCGTCGCTTTTGTGGACACCGCGTCCCGCTTTCACGGCGATCAAGACCCCCGCAGCCCAACTCCGGTGCCCCGAGTTCGAATCCCGCGGCGTGCTTGACCCCTACTCGGGCCAACCCCATCGTATCCCAGTTGCTGCGCAGCCTGGGCGATGGGTCCCCGGTGCCGGGGTAAAGGGCTGCACGTCAGCCCTACTCGGGTCAGCCGACGCGGGGCAAAGTGCCGTGCTTCAGGCCGACTCGGGTCTCGAGTACCGGGGTAAAGCGTGGTGCATCGGTGAGGCTCGGCCCGTCCGGGTTGCCCCAAAAGCCTGCGCAGCCTCGTTGTCTGAGAGCCGAGTGCCGAAATATGGCGGCCGAACCCTGAACCGGCGAGTCGAGAACCCAGCCTACGTGGGGGACGGCGATGTAAACAGTCCGCTTGCCGCAGCCTTGGACCCCATACTGCGTCACGGTGCCGCTTCGGGCAAGGAGCGGACTGAACTGGAGCTCTTTCGCCTCGCACCCAAGATCGAAAGCGGCCCGGGGGCGTATCGAGGCCACGGACTGGTCGTTCCAAGAGCTTGAGCAACCGGCTGCGCCCACGAGCAAGAGGCTGACAAGGCGCTTCGCGAAGTTTGTGCGGATCCTGAGCCGCGCGCGTACTCCATAATGGAGTTGGGTTCAACCCGAAACCGCGGTCACACGTTCCGTGATGCCCGGGTGGCACCGCTCGCCGTTTCTCAAGCGTGCAACGAGAACCTCGCGGCCCACCTAGGCCGACGCCGGCCCATACGAGGAGGACTCCGCCGCCCGCTGCTCCAGCCGTGCCCAAGTGCGCCGCCCAATGGTCAGGTACGCCGCGGTTCGCACGAGCCAGTCGCAGGTGGACCCCATCCACACGCCGCGCAGCCCGAGGCCCATGCCGAGGCCGAAAAGGATCGTCGCGCCGACGCGAACGAAGAGGGCCGAAAGAGTCGTGACCGCGAGCACCGTCTTGGTCTCGCCGACGCCGCGAAGCGTATCGCCGAGCACAATGCCCACCGCCATGAACGGCTGCACGAGAAGCATGACGACGAGGGCGCGCTTTCCCTCGGCAATCACCAGGGGATCCGGCGATACGAGGCCCAGAACGTGCTCGCCAAAAAGCCACGCCAAAATGCCCACGCTCGTCAGGACGAAGGCCGCATCGGTCGCCGCAAACCGCGCGCAACTGCGTGCATCTTGCACACGGCCCGCGCCGACCAAACGCGAGCCGAGACTCGCCGCGGAAAGTCCGTAGCCGTCGGCGGAGAGCCAACACATCGCCTCCATCGTGAGCAACGCTTGGTTCGCGGCCATCACCGTGTCGCCCATGCGGCCAATCACCGCGACGAAAGACACGAAGCCCACGTGGTGAAGAAATCTCTCGCCCGCAGCCGGAATGGCGACACGCATAAATGCCTTTAGTTCCCGTGAGATAGGAGAACTTGTCGTCAACATTCCTCGCGCTGCCACAATGGCCAAAAGCCACGCGGCCTCCGCGGCAAACGTGATCGCTGTCGCGATTCCGGCGCCGGAGGCCGCGCGCGCTTCGAAGCCAAGATGGCCGAGCGCCATGGCCCACACAAAGACGAGATGAACCGCGTTCGTCACGACGCCCACGAGAAACGGCGTGCGCGTGTCGCCGTGGAGTTGCAGCGTGGCGAGGGCCGTGAGCGCGATGAACTGCGCGGGCGCCGCAAGCAGGGTTGGAACGAGGTAATCGCGGGCACTGAAAAGCACGCCGTCCGACGCCGCGGGCGAGAGGCCGCGCAGGTGCGACGCGAGGAAAACGCCTAGGATCGCGACGACCACGCCGCACGCCATCGCGCAGGCAAACGAGAGGCGAAGGACGGCCCGCGCGCGCAACGGACAGCCAGCGCCCAAGTGAAAACCCGCACGCGCAATGGTGCCCACGGTGAACGCGGAAAACACGCTGATGATCGACCACTCGAAGGGCCCCGCGAGCTGCATCGCCGCGAGGCACGGGCCTTGCGCGTGCCCCAAAACCGCGCGGTCAACGGCGAAAACGAGGGTCTGCAAAAGACTCGACGCGATGGCCGGCCCCGCGAGGGCACGCAGCGCTTTTCGAAGCGCGATGCCGCCTGGGCGTGGCGGCAGCGAGGCGGTATTTTCCATGGAATGCGCTTGTTGACGACCCGCGCGCGTCCGTCAAGGATTCATGGCGTTAGTTCCGGGTAGCGCTTGCGCAAAAGGTTGGAACAGAGCTCCGCGGCGGCGGCACGGCCGTAACCAAGGCGGGTTTCCAAGCGCAAAATGACGGCCCCGCACTCCTGACCGCGCGCGCCCTCGAAGACCGCGGCGCTGTCGTAGAGCAGCCGCGTGACGTCTCGTAGAAGCGTGCTGATGGCCGGTTTGCGCTGGGCGAAGACCGCGTCGCGAATGGTCTTCATCATGTTGGGAAACACGACGACGGCATCGATGGGCGCGCCAGGATGGTCAATCGCCCACGCGGCAATCGAGGAAATAAACGACTGGCGCGTCTCTTTCACCTCGCCGCGGTTGCCGAGCAGTCCCTCAATCTCGCGCATCAGTTTTTCATCGGCGTCGATCTCTTGGCGCGTCGTGCGATCGTAGAGCCGCTCGCCCTTGACCCACGCGCTGACGTGCAGCACGTAGCGGTCGACGAGTTCGCCGTAGCGGGTTTCATCGACGAGGCCGCTCGCGGTATCGAACTCCGCGGACCACGCGGCAAACAGCCGGTCGAGGAGGTACGCGCGAAACGATTTGACGTCGTGGTAAAGGCCCGCAAGCGGCTCTTCTTTGAGCCAGTCGAAGTCTTCGCGACGCTCACAAAGCCTGTCAATTTCCTCAAGAACCGCAAGGGGCGACAAGAAACCTTTCGTCGACTGCGCCGCATCGAGAAGGACGACGCGCATCTCGCGCGGGCTCGCTCCGCCCCTGCCCTCGTAGTTCCCCTCGGACGACCACTCGGCCACGATCTCAGGAATCGCATTGCGCAAAAGTTTTTGTTCGTCGGCAGACATTCGCTCCGGCGCTTTTCCGAGCGCGTAAAGCTCCGCCTTCTCGATGGCGTTGAGGGTGCTGAGAATGCCCGCGAGGGCTTTTGCGTACCGCTCGGGCCTGGGTTTCATCATGCGGGTCAAAACCGCAAATAGTGCAGCCATTTCAGCAGCATGCGGGGCTGTTGGCACGCGCGTTTGGGGCACCACCAGCGTCTCGTAGAGTTCGCGCTCTTGCAGATGCGAGAGCAGATACGGCACGCGCACCGGCTCGAAGCGACCACGAAAAGAGGCGTACTCGGGATGACCGCGAAAGGCGTCCAAGTGCAGTTCGTTGGCGCTCGCAATCATGACGCAATTGAGCTGAATGTTCTGCTGCGTGAGGGCGACCTCACCGGTTTCGACGGTGAGTTGCAAGTACTTGAAGGCGTCCAGTGGGCGCTTCAAAAGGTCGCTGAATTCGAGCAATCCGCCCGCCGCATCGACGAGTTCACCGCTGGCCTGCCACAGCGATATCGCCTGCAAAGATGCAGGGAGTGCGCCCAAGCTGCGGTCGGCGGTTACCTGCCGTTCCCCCGCATCGACGCTCATCTGCGGGCCGACCGTAATCGCGCCCACGCGGTAACGACGCGATATAAAATAGCGCTCGACGCGCACGTGGCGAAGCACCTCGCGAAAGTCCCCGCGATGACTCGCGAGAAGCGCCTGCACGATCTGCTGCGCCTTGTGCGAAAGTTGCCCTTCGAGGAGCCACCGCGCGGGAGGCTCGGTGCCCTTCGGAAGCTTCAGCCAGCGGCCTTCGAGAAACCGCCGCCGCTCCTCGACGGGCAGAAGAAACAGCGGATGATCGCGCGGTTCTATGGAAACCTTCGCATCAAGAGCCTCGTCTTGGAGGTGGGCGAAGCTTGTGGGCGGCGCCTGCCGCGTGCCTCCATCGGAGCCAAAACCAAGAGCGCCGCGAACGGTTTTGGTCGTCGGGAAGACAAACGAGAACGAGTACAGCGCGCCGTCGGGCGTGGTGGAATATTTTTCGAGGGCCGAAAAAAGACACGCCACGGTCGTTGATTTTGCCGAACCGTTTGGGCCATGGAGAAGAACAAAACGCGTGGGCCGGCCCTCGCTTGCGTAGTTCGAGACCGCACGAAAGATCTCTTCTTGCACGTCTTCTTGGCCGACGAGCGCTCCCCGCGGATGGTCATTTTCTCCTGTCTTTTCCCAGGGCAAATCGAACAGGTTCCATCGCGTGGCCGAGCCCCAAGGCCGCGAGACCTCGCGCTTACCGAAGTGCAGAAAACAGTCGCGCAAGTACCGACTTGAATCGCGTGCACACTGCACGGGGTTTTCATCGAAGAGCGCGAGGTACTCGTCGAAAGACAGAAGCCTCCGGTCTGCTTGAAACCGGCTCGCGACGGCCTGGGCGATGGACTCGAGAGAAACGTCAGACGGAGCAGCGCTACTCATGGTGAGAGCGTATCGGAACCCGGGGCCGTGTCTGCTTTCTCGCGAATAACCCACCGTTCAAATCGACCGAGGTCCGTGGCTCGGCGGTAACGCAACCCCAAAAACGCCATAAACTCCGGGAATTCGTGGGCAGTTTCGGCGCTGTCGTCGCCGGTGCCCGTCACCATTTTCATGCGGTCGTGGCGCTCAATCGCGATGGCGCGGGGCAGCGATTGGCGCAAATCGCGCATAAGTCTTTCGCGATGCGGCCGCGAATTCTCCGCGCGCAACGGCACGTCGTAGATGTAACGGGTGGCGGGCCGGCGTTCGGCAAAGAGGTAAACGCTGGGCTCAAACCCGAAAAGAAAGACGGGCTCCGCGGCGGTCGTGAGCGACTGAAACCAAAGAGCCAGCGCGCGGTTTTGGCCGTTGTCGAGGTCGGCGGCTTTGTCGACAGCGTCGAGTGGCTCTCTATTTCCGTGGATAAATGCTGGGTAAGCGGCAATGCGTGCCCGCGCCCGCTCCGCGAAGGAACCGGTGACATCACGGCCCGGGCCGCGCCCGAAACCCATGCAGACTGCAAGTATAAGCAACGCTGCGCGGGCCGCGAAGGCAGACGACGCGAAAGCCCACACGAGGCCCTCGGCGGCAACGATGGCCTCGATGGGCAAGATGGCCCCGAAGTGGTAGGGGAAAAATTTGGCCTGCAACGCGGTGCCCAGAATGCACACGGCGAGCATCGCGAGAAGCTCGGATTGCGGTGCCCAAGGCTTTTTCGCCGCGATCCGAAGGGCGAGCCCGAGGGCGATAAGCCCCGATAATCCAGTAAAAGACCGCTCCGTTGCCTTGTAGACGAGGGTCGCGAAGGTTTCGCCCGTCCACCCCAGGGCCGTGTACCGCGGGGCGAAAACGAAGAGGGTTTCGCGCAGCGCATCGAGGGCGCCGGCCCGGTGAAAAGCGAACGCGGTGACGGCGATGGGCACGGCCGCAGCGAGGGCCGCAGTCAAAGCGGTCACAAACGATCGGCGCCAATCATCGCGTGCAGAATACAGCCTTACCAAAAGTGGCATCGCGGCCGCGGCCCCAAACGGCGGCTTCACGAGAAAGAGGAAACCCCCGATAAAACCCAGGGTAACCGTCGCTGCGAGCCCGTCGTGTTTCGCCAGCAACAGCGTTGCGACGAGGGCCGGAGCTGCGAAGGTTTCTGGCTGCGCGGTGTGCCAAAAGTCGAGCTGAAGATGCGTGAGGAGTGCAAGCATTCCGGCCACAAGGCCCACGACCTCGCTCCGAAGTACCTCGCGCGAATAACGAAAAATGAGAGCGAGGAGAGCCGCGGAGGCCAGCACTTCGGCGCACCGAAGGCCCGCCTCGCCGGTGCCGAGGGCGAACTGAATGGCGCTGAATACGAGGAAAATACCAGGTGGTTTGAAATCCCACGCTCCTTCGTAGGGCCACACGCCGTGCCGCCAGCGCTCCGCGACGACGCCGTAAATGCCCTGGTCGCGGCCAAACGAGAAGGTCAGCAGAAGCCCGAGCCCGAGGGCGCACCACACGCCGTACGCGGCCCACAGCCAACGCGGCGCGGGACGGCAGATGCGATCTACAGATCGAGCGGGTCGCACGGCAGGCACTCGCCCGAGAGAAACCCGCGCGCCACATCGACGTAACCCTGGGCCGACGCGAAAAGATGGGCTTTTTCCGCGTCTGTCAGGGGGCGCACCACGCGCGCTGGCCGCCCCATGGCCAGCACATGGCTCGGCACGCGGGTATTGGGCGTGACGAGGGAGCCGGCGGCGACCATGGCCTCGGCTTCGACCATCGATCCGTCAAGGAGAATGCTGCCCATGCCGATGAGGCAATGGTCGCGCACCGTGGTGGCGTGAAGCGCGACATTATGGCCCACGGTCACGCCGTCGCCGACGTAGGTGCCGGCGACATCGCTCGTGACGTGAACGAGGCAGTTGTCTTGGATGTTGGTGCGCTTTCCGACGCGAATCGGCATGACATCGCCGCGCAAAACGGTGCCGTACCAAATGCTTGAATCATCGCCAATTTCCACGTCGCCGATGATCACCGCCGAGGGCGCCACGAAGACATTTTTGCCCAAACGTGGACGTATTCCCTTGTATGCGTAGAAGCTCACGGTGCACCGCCTTCGTTCATACCGATAACCGGCAAGCGGCGACGAAGCGCCCGGCCGATGCCGCTGGCCAAGTGATCGTGAAATGCGCGCAACTCCAGAGCCTCGGCCTCGAGCGAGTGCTTGTTCGCGCCGGTGATGCGAACCTGGACGAGAAGGCCCGAAGCGTCGACGCCATCGGGCACCAAAACGTGGGCAATTTCTGCCCTCTCGGTGCGCCCTTGAAAGAGACGAAACCCTGCAATTCCTCGGCGATCCGACTTTGACGGACCTTCGAGCAGCACGCATGCCTCGGTGCCCACAAGACTCTTGAGATGGGCTTGGCCGAGGGAATCGGCAAGGGCCAAGAGGCGCGAAAGGCGTTCGGATTTTTGGCGCTCGGTGACGTCGTCGGTGAGTTTGAGCGCCGGTGTGCCGGGGCGCTGCGAATACTTGAACGCGTAGAGAGACGTGAACCGCATGTCTTCGACGAGGCTCAACGTGTCGGCGAAATCTTCTTCGGTTTCGCCGGGAAAACCCACGATAAAATCCGTGGACACCGTGATGGCTTCAAAAGTGCGTGCAGTCTGCAACGATCGCACGCGCGCCTGGTATTCTTCACGCGTGTAACGACGAATCATGCGGCGAAGAACGCGGTTGGAGCCCGACTGCACGGGCATATGAACGTGCCGCGCCAGCACCGAAAGCTCCGCGTGGGCCTGTATGAGCGACGGCGTGAGGTGCCGCGGGTGCGGACTCGTGTAACGCAGGCGCGCGAGGCTCGGGCTTGCCGCCGCGATACGCCGCAGCAGCTCTGGAAACTGCGATTCATCAGGATTATCGCTGACGGGCGGAGGCAGCGACGGGTCGCGGAAGCTGTCGACGGTTTGACCGAGAAGCATCACTTCGCGGGTGCCGCCTGCGACGAGGCGGCCGATTTCGTCGATTATTTCGTTCGTGGGCCGGTAACGTTCGGGGCCTCGCGTCGTCGGAACAATGCAGAAAGAACATCGCTCGTCGCAGCCCTTCATGGTGGTCACGTAAGACGTCACCGAGGCCGACGCGCCGGAAGCGGCCAAGAACTTCGGGTCTTCGAGGTCGAACTCGGTGCGCGCTACGGCCAGCCCGCCGCGCTCCACTTGCGCAAGCATCGCGGGCAATTCAGCGATGTTGTCGGGGCCGAGGACGAGATCGATAAACGAGACGCGATCCAGGAGTTTTTGCCCTTCTTGCTGCGCGACGCAGCCCGCAACCGCGATGAGCAACCCGGGGTTTTTCTCCTTCAGCGGCTTCAGCTTACCGACCTCGGAGAGAAGCTTTTGCTCGGCCTTTTCGCGAACGCTGCACGTGTTGAAAACGATGAGGTCGGCGGTTTCAAGGGTGCTCGCCTCTTGCCAGCCCGCGCCCACGAGCACGTCGACCATGCGCTCGGAGTCGTGCGCGTTCATCTGGCAGCCGAAGGTATGAACAAGAAAACGTCTGGTCACGGGACCGTGGCGGCTAGCACGCAGGCACCCTCGTGGCGAGCGGCACGCGTGGGCAAAACGCAATGACCCGAGGCTGGGTTTTTTCCGAGCTGCAACGTTTTCTCCAAGCGATCAGCTCGCCACTTCGATTAGTTCGATCTTGCTGCGATCCGCCACACCGAGGCCAAGCTCGCCAGCCTTGGTGATGTAGGTCGGGGCGCGACCTTCGTCGGTGAGCGACTTCAGTTTCGCGCGTTTGCGATGCTCTTCGACGACCTCCCAACCGATGGCATCGATGGCGACCGGGTCGGTGGAAGCAAGAACAGCCTCGTAAGGCACGCGGTGCTGCGGCTGTTTGTCGAGCGGACCGCCGTGGTACATGACCTTGAAGGCGTCGGCGATGTTGAGTCGCACGCGGCTTCGAATGGCATCTTGCGCGAAAAGGTGAGCAATTTGCGGGCTTGCGTGATGCACGTGAAAATCGTGAGGATTCAGCGTGGTGCCGTGGGTCATGTTTTTGAGGGCCCCGGTGTAACCGCAAATGCTGTGGTCTTTCACGAGATGCACATTTATGACCGCGGTGCAATCAAGAAGCGTGCGGCAAAAACGCGTGCGAACGCCTGTTCCCCCGACCATTTGGGGTTCCATCGGAGAATCGTTGTTCGCATGAATTTCGACCTTGACACCGGCAGGAACGTTCTGCGCGGTGAGGCGCGTGCCGTTCAAAAAACCCATGTATTGTTCAAGTACTGTGAGCTGCTTCGCGGGAATTCCCGCGGCCAGAAGGCCCTCGAGAAGCGGCATGACGAGCTCTTTGTTCGTCGACATATTTCTGAGCGCGATGCCGTTCACCTTCACGACGACCTTGTCGGCGGGGTGCACAAACATCTTAAGCGCCTCGACGAGGGAGTCTTTTCCCGTGAGTTTTGTCAGGGCTTTTTCAAGCATCGCCTTCGCGCTCTCGGGTTTCGGATAGAGCTTATTCGGCTGCAACGTGTCGCCGCCGGTGACCTTAACGACGCGACCCGGCGCTGAAAACGGAACAAATCCGGCGGGGGGATGGGCCGCGTACGATGGCGGCGCTTTGCTGACGGGCGCGGCGTCCGCAGACGTGGAGGTCGCCGAGAGCGCTGCGGCCACGGCCACGCTGCCCACGAGGAGGTCTCGGCGATCGATGCGGCCAGCGGAACTCGTGTTCGTGTCGTCGTTGTTCATGGTTTGGTGGTTCAAATTACTACGAATCGCGGGCGTTTTCCAGGGTCTGACCGGCGATTTACGGGATTTCATCGGGCCGGGCGCGGGGTGCGTCGCCGCCGGCGGGGGGGTTTGGACGACCGACGCCGGCCGTGGCCGTCCGTGGCCGGCCGTGGCCAGCGAAAAGTGCCCTGGCGCCGGGCCAATATCCTGCATTTTCGCGCCTTCCGCCGTTGGCACAACTCCTGCTCGTTGTCCTCCAGATCGGCGCCCGAACATCCTCGTCGCGCCTCAACCCCAAGAGCAGGAGCTAAACCCCATGAGCCAATCACCCATTCCCCCAAACGCCGCATCTCCGACCCCAACGGGCCACGCGCGCACCATGAAGATCGTCTACTCGATCAGCGAACGTCAGCCGGGCAAGTCCTTCTGGACGCGCATCGGTGTCGGCTTCGTCAACCAAGACGGCTCCCTCAACTTGCGCCTCGATTGCGTGCCCGTTGGCGGCGGCACCATTCAGGTGCGCGATTACGATCCGCGCGACGCCGACCGTGACGACGGACCCCAGCGATGGCGTCCGCGCCGCGACGAATCGACCGCCGACCACGCGAGCCTATGAGCCTGACTTTGTTGGCAAAAGCCGAATCCGTCCGGAGCCTCTCGGGGCGTCACAGTGACGCCCCGAGAGGTTCGGCGGGTCCGTCCAAAAGGGCCCTCGTTCGGGGTCTCCTGTTCATCGCCATGGTCGTCGCCGTGAGCCTCGTGGGGCGAGCCTGGGCCCGCACCAAAGCCCCGGGAAACCCGGTCACCAGCATGGCCGCGCCCATCGACGGCGTTCCATCGGCGAGCGCACCTCTAGGCACCACGAGGGAGCCCGCCCCGGAGGCGGTATCCCGGAACGACGCCGACAAAAACGCTGACAAAAACGCCGACAGAAACCACGGCAAAAACCCTGCAAAAAGCAGCGAAGATAGCCATAACCGCGTGGTGAACATCAACCTCGCGACCGCGGCGGACCTTGAGTCCCTGCCCTACGTCGGCCCAAAACGAGCGGAGGCCATACTCAGTCTTCGCACGAAGCTTGGTCAGTTCAAAAACGTCGAACAGTTGCTCAAGGTAAAGGGCATCGGCCGAAGCACACTACGGCGCATACGGCCGCGTATTACGCTGGCCGCACCAACGTAGCGCTCGCGTACGCCCTACGTCTTCCATAGGGCATACCTTGGCTATGTCGCATCCACTCCGAGCGCGTCTTCGAGTCCCTGTACAAAGGCTCGAAGTCGCGCTCCATCGACCTTCCACGCGGCGCGGTTGGCGACGACCACGCTCGACACGGTTCCCACCTCTTCGACGACCTCAAGGCCATTTTCCACCAGGGTTCGCCCCGTCTCGACGAGGTCCACGATGACGTCGGCGAGGCTCGTCACGGCTCCCACCTCCACGGACCCGTGCAGTTTCACCACATCGACTTGCTCGCCCTGTTTCGCGTAGTGGGCCATTGCGAGGCGCGGGTATTTCGTCGCCACGCGCAAGATTTCCCCTTTTTCATGGGAAAAACCCACGGGTGCGGCCACGACCATGCGGCAAACACCCACGCGCAGGTCGAGCACGCGAAAGAGGTCCGAGTCTCTTTCATCGAGCACGTCGCGGCCCACAACGCCGAGGCTCGCGACCCCGCGTTCGACATACGTGGGCACGTCGTCGGGCTTCAAAAGCAGGGCCTCCAAACGACCACACGCGCTTTTTCGCAAAAGCGATCGCTCGTCTGCGAGAAACGACGCGCAGTCGTAACCGGCGCGCGCGAGAAGCGGCGTCAACACTCTGAGAATGCGGCCCTTCGGCACCGCCAAGGTTAGCGGTTCATCCCTCACGCTTCGGCCCCGCGAACACGAGCGACGTCTGCGCCAAGACCCTGGAATTTTCCCTCGATTTGCTCGTAGCCGCGGTCGATGTGGTAGACGCGCCGAACCTCGGTTTCGTCTTCGGCCATCAGCCCCGCAATCACGAGAGACGCGCTCGCGCGCAGGTCGGTCGCCATGACGCTGGCACCGAAAAGACTCTTCACGCCGACCACGTGAGCCGTGTGGCCGCGAAGCTGAATGTTCGCCCCCATGCGCACAAGTTCCGGCACGTGCATGAAGCGATTTTCAAAAATCGTCTCGCTGATACGGCTCTCTCCCTCCGCAAGGCACAGAATGGCGAGGAGCTGCGCCTGCATGTCCGTCGGAAATCCAGGATGCGGTTCCGTGGAAATTTCCACGCCGCGAAGAGGCCCTTGCCTCCGCACGCGAATGCCGCCGGGGGCTGCGTCCACCAAAATACCTGCAGACTGCATGACGCGAATGAGCGCCGCCAAGTCTTCAAACCGCGCGCCCTCCACAACGACATCTCCGCCTTCCACCGCCGCCGCCGCGCACATGTATGTTCCCGCTTCGATGCGGTCGGGCATGATGGCGTGATCGAACGGCGCGAGGGTGCCGGGCTCCACGCCTTGCACGTGGATAACCTCGGTGCCCGCGCCGTCGATGTGGGCACCCATTTTGTTCAAAACCCTGGCCAATTCCTCGATTTCAGGCTCTTTCGCGGCGTTCACGATGCTCGTTCGGCCTCGCGCGAGGGTTGCCGCCATGAGCACGTTTTCGGTGCCCGTGACCGTCGGCATGTCGAAGCGAACCTCAGCGCCATTCAGGCGTCCGCCGGCGGGGGCCTCGCAGATGACGTAACCCTTTTCGAGAACGATTTTGCAGCCCATGGCTTGCAGCCCCTTGAGGTGCTGGTCGATGGGCCGGGCACCAATCGCGCAGCCCCCAGGAAGCGAAACTTTCGCCCGTCCGTAGCGTGCCACGAGGGGCCCAAGCACGAGCACGCTGGCCCGCATTTGCTTCACGAGCTCGTACGGCGCCTCGGTTTTTACCTGAGAAGATGTGCCGACGGTGAAGACCGGAGCATCCATCTGCACGGGCCGCCCGAGGAACTTCAGGAGGGCTGCCGTCGTGACCATGTCGCGAAGTTTCGGCACGTTGCGAAGGCGGCTCTCGCCGTCGCTAAGCAGCGTTGCGCAAAGAATGGGGAGGGCTGCGTTTTTCGCGCCGCTCACCCGCACGCGCCCTGTCAGGGGCTTCCCACCTCGAACTCGAATGGCGTCCATGGTCTTGAATCTGCCGGTGTTTGCGTCGTTGGGCCAAGCGTCGTGTAACCGCGCCTACTTCTTGCCTTCTTTGGCCGCCTTAAAACGTGCCCGGAGGCGCACGGCGTAACCCTCTTTGTTCTCTTGTTTCACGCGGCTGAGGGCCAAGCCATCTGCGGGAACACTCATGGTTACCGTGGTGCCCGTGCCCACGTACGCGCCGCGACCGATGGTCACGGGGGCAACAATTTGCGAGTCGCTGCCGATGAATGCATCATCTTCGATGATTGTCAAGTGTTTTTGAAAACCGTCATAATTGCAGAAGATCGTGCCAGCTCCGATGTTTACCCGCTCGCCCACGACGCCGTCGCCCAGGTAGGCCAAGTGGTTGGCCTTGGCACCTTGGGCAAGCTTCGTGTTTTTCGTTTCCACAAAATTGCCGATGTGTACGTCGGCACCGAGGTCGCTCTTGGGGCGAAGATGCGCAAAGGGGCCCACTTGGGCGCGCGCGCCAATCACGCTGTCTTGGGCAACCGTGTAGGGCTTCAAATAGGCGTCACGTTCCACGGTAACGTTGTCGAGAACGCAGCCCACATCCAAGCGCGCGCCACTTTTTACAAGGGTATTTCCTCGCAGTACTACATTCGGTCCAATCGCCACATCGGGCTCGACAACGACGCCCGCGTCCACTAGCGCGCCCGCACTCACCGTCACGCCGCTCTTTCGCAGGCGCCCGTGAATGCGCTCGCGCAGCGTCAGTTCGGCCTCAAAAAGTTGCGCGCGATCGTTGCAACCTACAAGCACTTCGGCGCGTGCCGCGATGGGCGTTGCGTCGAGGCCCGAAGCCGCCGCGATGGCGACCAGATCGGTGAGATAGAGCTCGCCCTGGGCGTTCTTGGGTTCGAGCTTGGCCAGGGAATTTTCAAGGAATTCGAGCGCAAAGACGTAAACGCCCGGATTGATTTCCGTGATGGCCCGCTCCGCCGCGGTCGCGCAATCTTTCTCCTCGCGAATCGCCACGACGCGCCCCGCCTCGTCTCGTAGAATTCGCCCGTAGCCGAACGGAGCGGCGAGGCAGCACGTGGCAAGCACGAGAGCGCCTTCGGCCCCGAGGAGCGCGCGCAGGTCGGTGCCCTCTATGAGCGGCGCGTCGCCGTAGAATACGAGCACGCGTTCGGTGCCCGCGGGCAACGCCGCGACGCCGCAGCGAACGGCATCTCCCGTGCCCAATTGCTGGGGTTGCAGCGCGAAGCTCACCCGCTCGCCAAAGGCTTTTGTGAGGTACGCCTCCACAAGTTCGCGCCCGTGGCCCACGACCACAATCACCTGCGAACAGCCCGCATCGAGGGCGGCTGCCACGCCGTGATGGACCATCGGTAGGCCCGCCAGCGGGTGGAGAACCTTCGGGAGCGAACTCTTCATGCGCGTGCCCTGCCCCGCGGCGAGAAGAAGAGCGACCGTGCGGGGCGACGAATGCGATGCCATGAAACCGCTTTTACACGCCTCGCCGCCAAAGGTCACGCAGCGCGCGGCGTGGAAAAATGCGGCCATCGGCTTGGCCCGTCTTCACGAGCCCCAAAGCGTGGCCGCGGCGACCTAACGACCCGGCGCGGGGCTTGGAACGGGGCTTGGAACGGGGCGTGGCACCGTGACTGGGGCGGCGGCAAAGGCCCGAACCTTGCTCACAAGGCTTGCGACGACGGAGGCCGGAAGGGAAAACTTGGGCATGCCGTTGCCGCCATTCAAAATAGACGCTGTAAGCGCGGCGTCTGTGCGCGAGCTGTGCCACGCGCGCGAGGTGAAGTCGGGAACCTTTGCCGTGCCCATTCCCTGGCCGTTCGACCCGTGGCACGCGTAGCAGCTCTTCGCCCACACGAGTTCCTCGACGGGAACCGCGGAGCCTTCTTGGGGGGTGCCACGCTCCGCCGTTTCGCCCGGAACCCGGTCGTGATCCGCGGTCGTCCACGTACTGGCTTGGGCCACCGGCGGGGCTTTGTCGCAGCCCAAAACGGCCACCGCCGCGAGCGTAGAAAATGCTGCACGCGCGACGACGCAAGAAAGATTCGAGGCGCGGGGCGCTGCAAGCGAGGGCATGGCGCGGGTGTTAGCGCGAATTTCGCCGGGCCGTGATGGCCGTCTCGCACCGGCCGTTAGGGGGCATGGGGCTTGAGCCGGCCCCGGGCCCGAGATGCCCACCGGCGTCGACCTGCGAGGGCGCACCGTGGGTCGCTTTTTTCCACACGCCGAAGGCCGGTGCGTCTACATTCCAGCGCCTCTTCGGGAACCATCGCCATGCGCCAATCTCATCCCATTTGTTGCCTCGTCTTGTCGCTGTCTTTTTCGCTCCTCGTCGGGTGTGCCGGGTTTCGCAAACAGGCGCGTTCGGCCTCAGAAGTTGGCGATCTGCGCCGGGCCATTGGCCTCTACGACGAGGCCATCGCCTCAGACCCCGGCGACAGCGAGTCTGTTCAAGAGCGCAGCGCCGCGCGCATCAAGCTCGCCGACGAAATTCTTGCCGCGGGCGAACGCGCCTTGCTCACCGATGCATTTTCCGTTGCGGAGTCAAGCTTTATCGAACTGTGTACCCGGCGCGATGGTTGGGGCGCCCCCCTTGAAGGCATTGCCGCCCTGCGTTTCGCCGCCCTTCGCGACGGCGTTCAGGGCATCGTTCTGGCGAAAATAGGCGACCTCGCCGCGACGGGCCGCTTCCTCGACGCCGCCAACCTCCGCACCATGCCGGCGTATGCGTGCGAAGGCGCCGCACCCGTCAAACAAGCCGTGGCAACGCGCGTGGGCACCCTCAGCACTGCGCGCTGCCAGGCCCTCCAAAAGCTCTCCGCCGAGATGGGCCCTTACAGCGAGAGCCTCGCCGAACGCGCGTGCATCGCCATGGGCGCGGCTCCGACGAAACACGTGGCGCTGCTGCCTCACCAAGTGGGCCGGGTCACGGTCGCGGGAACGCTCGCTGGCGCCAGCGACGCCCTGCTCGCCACCCTCGCGCAATCCGTGCAAAAAGCCGGGGCGCAGTCGATCCTGTTTGCCGACGGAGCCGCCGCGGTGCTCGAAATCACCGTCGCCGGGTCCGCGGTTTACGGCGTCAACCGCACGCCAACGACGCTCTCGCACGACTGGTCCGAGACCGTTCCCTACGAAGGCGTCGAGCCGTACCAAGAGAGTTACCAAGAAGCCTATACCGATACCGAGTATTACAACGTTCAGGTACCGTATACTCGTTACTCATACGTGAACGGCAATAGTGTACCCCAAACGGAATACCGCACCGAGCAGCGGCAGCGTTCCGTCACAAAGTACCGAACGGCGTTTCGCACCAAGACCCGCCCGGTGACCCTGTACCGCCAAGAAGCGAGGGTTTTCACTCACCCAGCGGTTCACATTGAAGCCAGCTACCGGGCGAACTTCGCGGTAGAAGTCCGAGCCCCGCTGCTGCGCACCATGTCGATTCCCGTGGCCCACTCGGAGGCCGAAGACACCTACGAACACTCCGCGTCGTTCGGTCCCGCCTCGGTAAGTCCGTCGTCTGGAAACGTCACGTCTCTTGAGAGCCGCTTCGCGCAAGACGTAGAGGCCATTCGCACGAAACTCTTCGCCGACTGGGCCCGGGGCTTCGCCGAGTCTGCTTGCGGCGTCGCCTCGGGCACTTTCGCCACGCCGGAAGCCGGCGCCAAGTGCGCGTGGCTGCCCAACAGCAAAACCCCCGACGGCGCGTTTTTGGCGCTGGTGCCCCTCTTCGGCGCGGATATTTCCGCACTGCCTGAGCTCGCAGCCGTCAAATAGCCATCATACGGCCTACGCATAGGCATCCTACGGCCGACGCATAGCCATCGTATGGCCGACGCGTATCCATCATATGGCCGACGCAAAGCCATCGTATGGATGGTCTAGCGTATACTTCGCCCCACGTGCTGCAGCACTACCTCCTGCGCGAGGCTTGCTGCGGAGGCGCGGTGTTGTGCGTTGGGGAGGGGTACGAAAACGCCGCCTTGGGCCTCCCGAAGGGCGTGGCGGAGGTCG
>CAMCKZ010000060.1 GCA_945875545.1 Polyangium aurulentum
GCCGATGGCGTCGGTCTGGCAGGTGTCAAGGTCGGCCTTCGAAGCGTTCTTGCAGTTGGTCTTGTCGTTGCAGGCTGCGTCGAGGCAGTTCGCGAAGCCGAAGTAGGACTCGCCACAGCCCGCCTTGAAGTGGTTCATGCAGCCTTGGAGCGACGACAGGAAGCCGTCGTTGACGACGCCTGGGGGATTGTTGTCGTCGGCGGTGATGGCCGGATCGGTGACAAACGGGCCGATGGCGGCGGCGTTCTTCGCGGTCAGGAGGCAGCTCGAGCAGGTGGCGTTGGCAGCCTTCCAGCTGTCGCAGGTGGCCTTCGTGGCGGCGGCACCCGTGAGGCACGCTTCGAGGAAGCCGGCGACCGTGGCGGCCTGGCACTTGCCCTGGGCCCAAGTAGCCGTCGGTGGCAAGGCAGCAGGCGTCGAAAAGGTAGGCGTCGTGTCAGGTGGCTCGCAGGTTGCCGTAGGTGTGCCGCCCGCGTCAACGCGGGGAGCTCCGCCGTCGGTGCCGGGCGTCGTTGCGCCGTCGGTCTTCACGCCGGTGTCTTTGCCGGCGTCGGTTGCCGCGACGTTGGCGGTCGTGGTGCTGCTGGACGAGCAGCCGACGGACAGAAGGGCTGCAACTGCGGCGGCGCTGAGAACGTACTTGATCATTAAAGTCTCCGAATGGCGAGGTCGCCAAAAAACGATGGCCTCGAGAGAGGCACGATTATCCGCAGGAAGCCATCATGGCTCGCTGCCTTGGACCAACGGTAAATGCTGCAAAGAAAGCGCCAAGCGGAAGAAGACGGACCAACGTTGGGCCGCGTGTAGCGGTCGTGACCGAACTCGTCAAGAAATAGCCGCCCCCAATGAACGGTTTTCCGGGTCGTTTGAAGGGCAACCGCAAACTTACGCTCCTCGTGGACAGGCCGCCCCACAACGCCGCGGCCACCAACAACGCAGGCCGGCGCGACACCCTGGCGCTCGTGCCCGAAGCATGAAAAGAGTGCGGCATGCCCTTCGAGCGCCTGTTTCCGCAAAAGACCGCTTTGCTCGTCGTTGATCTGCAAGAAAAGCTCGTTCCCGCAATGCCGACGGCACGGATCGACGGCGTCCTCTTCGGCACAAAACTCCTCCTCGAAGCCGCCGTTACCCTCGGCGTGCCGGTGATCGTCACGGAGCAATACCCCGCCGGTCTCGGGGCCACCTGCGCCGTCATCGACGAAACACTCCAGCACGTGCGCCACACCCGATTTTCCAAAGTTTGCTTCGACGCCTGCGCAGACCCGGCCATCGCCGATGCGCTCCTCGCGCTCGAAGTTGATGCGGTCGTCCTCGTGGGCGTCGAGACACATGTGTGTATTCTGCAAACCGCTCGGTCGCTGATGGAGCGGGGTTACGCGGCGCACGTGGTGGCCGATGCCGTCGCCTCACGCCGAGACGAAAGTCGAGCCGTGGGACTCGATTTGATTCGTTCCGCTGGCGGCTACGTGACCCTCGCCGAGACCGTGATTTTCGACTGGCTTGGGCGCGCTGGCACCCCCGCGTTCAAAGCCCTCGCGCCGCTCCTTCGCTAACATCGCCAATGCGTGCACACTGCACGTTCACGGACCGCGCTCAGTTGTCGTCGTCGCTCGCACGCCGGTCGCGAAAGTCGTCGACGGCCGTCATGGTGGCCAGCAACGTGCGCACTTCGAGGGTGGCCTCGAGCTCCGGGTGCGTCTCAAGAAAGGCGTCCAGGTACCGCCGCGCGGAGGTCATGTCGCCGCGCGCGTGGTACGCGAGGCCGACAGCGTGCAGGCAATCTCCATCGCCCGGGGCCTGAGAAAGTGCGGCAAGACCTTCGCGGAGCGCTTCGCGATGCGAGCCCAATTGCCGGAGTACGTGAGCATACGCTATACGCGCGCCAAGATGTTTTGGCATGGTTGTAAGACATGCCCGGTATGCGTCGCGCGCCGGTGCGAGCTCGGCGATTTCGTAGAGCGCCACCCCGGTGTAATAGAACGCGTAACCGTTGCTTGAATCTGCCTCGAGCACGCGGCGAAGCTCGATCAACGCCTCTTTGAAGCGGTCTTCGTTGAGGAGCTCACGGGCCTCGTCGGTCGCGTCCCAGTAGGCGGCATCTTGAGGTTCCGGCGAGGTTGGTGCGGGCGGACGGGCGTTGTCGTTCAAGAGCTGGTTTTCCGTGGATTATTTCTTGTCGGTGGCACGCGGACTCTCGGCCACTTTGCGTTTGTCGTCGATGCCGATCGAATAGCGCACGAGGGCCTTCAAGACCGAGCTTCTCTCGACGTTGCTCACGACGCCCTTGATGTCGTCGTAGAGGCTCGGATCGACGAGCAGAGCGCCGATAGTTCCCCGCCCGGCGCGCACGTCGGCCAACACTCGGCGCATGTCTTCGCTTATTCCGACAACATTGCCCAAGAGCTTGGAGGTATTTTCGCCGCCGTACAAAACCTCGTGCGCGAGGCCTGAACCCGAGCGAATCGCCGACAAAGATGACGCCACTTCGCGCGCGCTCGCCTTCACCGAGGCCCCGAGTTCGTCGTCGTAGACAACCTCGTGAAGAAGACCGCCGCCGCTCCTCACCTGGTCTCCGACACTGCGCACCGTTGCCGCCGCGAGGCGCAGATCGGTTGTCGTAGCCTGAAGGTCTGCGAGCATGGCGACGACCGCGGCCCCGCTTGCCGGATCGACGAGAAGCTTGTGCGCGGCGCTCGGCTCTTCGGCCACGCCCTTCAAAATTTTGGCGAGGGAGGTTACCATCGATTTCGCATCGGCGGAGAACGAAGGGTCCGCGAGAAACCGCGTTCCCTCTTCGAGATGCACGAGCGTTGCCTCCAAACGGCCAGCGATTTCTTCGGCTTTTGCCACGTATTTCCCCATGTCGATGGGGTCTTCGGAACGAATCGGCGTCGCCGCGTTTAGCGCCGGAGACTCACCGGGCGAGAGCGTGAGTTCGACCATTTTGTCGCCGAGCAGGCCCTTGTTCGCAATGTGGGCGAGCGTCGATTCACGAATGCGATCCGCCTCGCGCGACACAATCGAAAGCTCGACGTAAATGCGTGTGTCTACGGCCTCTTTTTTGTGGCCAACGGAAATGACCGCGCCCACGTCGACGCCGCCAAGGCGAACGGGCGAGCCGGGCTTGAGCCCCGACACCTCGCCAAAACTTGTGCGGTAAGTCACCTGTTTGCTCCACAGGTTGGCGTTGTCTCCGATGAGAAAAACAAGCGTCACCGTGATGGCGAGAGCCAAAGTTACAAACACGCCAACGCGCTGGGACTTCTCCATAGGTGCGCTGGGACCTAACAGCGCAGGTGACGCGCGTCACGTCACGGTTCCGCGATGTGGCGGCTCGTCCGGCATCGCGAGCGGGCAACACGAGCGAGCTGCACGCGCCACCCGTGACTCATTCACCGCGGTGCGAGAGACCGCGATGGGCCTTCTTCAAGCACCTTTCCATCGACGAAGGCCCGCACGTAGGGGTCTTGGGTGGCTCGAAATTCGCCCGATCCGCCCACGAGATGAACACGGCCGCGGCCTAGCAAAAGCAAGCGATTTGACACGTGAAACGCCGTTCGCATGTCGTGGGTTACAACGACGCTCGTGATTCCAAGCTCTTTTTGAATGCTCAAAATGAGCTCGTTGATTCGCCCCGTGTTGATGGGATCAAGACCCGTCGTCGGTTCGTCGTAAAGCAACACATCGGGCCGCAGCGCCAAGGTTCGCGCGAGCCCGGCGCGCTTGCGCATGCCTCCGCTGAGGTCGGCGGGCATCATGTATTCGGTGCCGGGCAGCCCGACGCGCTCGAGGGATTCCGAGACCCGCGCCAAGATCGCCTCCTCGGTCATCGTGTCCCAAAAGCGCTCGCGCAACCCGTAAGCGACGTTGTCTCCGACGCTCATCGAATCAAAAAGTGCGGCACTTTGGAAAAGGTATGCGATGCGTATGCGTAGCAGCGACATCTCCCTCTGCTCCAGCGTTTTCAGCTCGCGCCCGTCGAAGTGAATCGTGCCTTCGTCGTAACCGAGGAGCCCGATCAGCATCTTCAGCATCACGCTCTTGCCGCACCCCGATGGGCCCAGGACCGACAGCGTTTCACCCCGGTAAACGTCGAGATCGAGGCCGTCGTAGACGACCTTGCCGCCGAACGCTTTCTTGACCCCTCGAAACGAAATGAGCGGAATCCCGGTGCCATCGGCCATGGCCTCTGAGTCATCACGGGCCCTCGCCCGGGTCAACCTCTCGCCGTAAAACGCTCGACGATATTACGACAACACGGGCCCCACCGCGTGCAGCTCCACGACGCCGCCGCCCCGGTAATCGTCGAAGCGCGGCGTTGCGGAGAGCGTGACCCGCGAGCCTTCTTTTGGCAAAACCGCGGGCCGTTCGCCGAGCCACACGCCCACATCTTCTTTGCCGACGCGCACCACGAGCTTCGCGTAAGCGCCCTTGCCCACGAGCGTCACCGTGCGCACCTCTACGCCTTCAAAGACCACCACAGGGCTCGCATTCGCCGCGCCACAGGGCTCAAACCGTTGCCAATCGGCTGCGAGGTCCCCGAGAGAATCGCGCCCGTCAAAGGCCACTGTGGGCGGCCCCGGGGGACGCGTGTAATCTACAGCAATCGCCGCGCACGCGCTTTCGAACTGTTCGCGAAACTCTAGGAAGCGCGCTCTCGCGACGCGCAAGCCCGCCGCCGCCTGATGACCCCCGAAGCCGATGAGCGAGGTTTCACAGCGTTTCAGCGCATCGTGCAGGGGAAAACCCTCGGGACCACGCACGGAGCCCGTGCCCACGTTTTCGGAAAACGCGACGATCACGGTGGGCCGCCCGACCTTCGCCGCCACGCGCCCCGCAGCGATTCCGATGAGCCCCTCGTGCCACCCCTCGTCGCCGGCAACGATGGCGGACCGCTCGGCGAGCCTATCGCGCTGGATGACCGCATCAACGGCCACGGTGAGCTGCGCTGTTAGCTCCTTGCGCCGCGCTTGAAGCTCTTCGATCTCCGCAACGAGGGAAAATGCTGCTGCGCGGTCACGTTCGAGAAGCATGTGGAGTGCAACCATTGGTGAACCGAGTCGGCCCGGTGCATTCAACTTGGGCGCGATCTGAAACGAAATATCGCCGGCCGCGTAAGGCACTTTTCGGCGGCCCACCAAGGCGACGAGCCCCGGGTGTTTCGAGGCAAGCAAACGGTCAAGACCATGGCGCACAAGAACGCGGTTGTCGCTCTGAAGTGGCGCGACGTCGCCGATGGTTCCGATGGCGACGACGTCGAGCCATTGACGAAGATCGTACGTCACGCCGAGAGCGGTGCGAACACCGGCCATCAGGTTCAAGGCCAGGCCGCAGCTCGCCAAGTACTTGAAAGGAAAGGGACATCCGGCCTGGTGCGGGTTCAAAAACGCGCACACCGGCAAGGGCTCCAGCGGCACTTGGTGGTGATCGATGACAATGCAGTCAACGCCAGCGGCCCGCAATTTTTCGAGCCGTGGGTGGTCGGTGGAACCGCAGTCACACGTGACCACGAGTTGGGGGCGCTTCGCGAGGACGCGCTCCAAGGCCGCATCCGAAAAACCGTAACCACCGCGAAAACGGTCCGCGAGTTCGACCTCGACGTTGTCCGCGCCCATGGCCCGGAGGCCTGCGGTCATGACCGCCGTAGCCGTGATTCCGTCCGCGTCGTAGTCGCCGAAAACAACGATGGTTTCGTGCCGTCGGATTGCGTGGACGAGGCGCTCGATGGCCTCTCCGCGACCGAACATGCCCTCGGGGTTTGTGAGCGACGCAAGCTTCGGTGCCAAGTACGAACGCGCGGCCTCAAGCGACGCGATGGGCAAAAGAGCAAGCGCCCGAGCCCCCGTGTGGGAGAGCCCGAGCGCCTCACGAAGAGCCAACGCCTCGCTCATGTCACACGGGCGGCCCGTGGGGCTTTCGCCACGGTTTTTCCTTGATTTGAGCGCGCGAGCAGGCCGTCGATCCACTCGGTCAGAGGGGCCGCGACGTAAATGCTCGAGTACGTTCCCGCAACGATTCCGATGATCATCGCGATGGCAAAATCTTTGATGACGCCGGTGCCCCAAATGGCGAAGGCCACCACCGACAACATCGTGGCACCGGAGGTCAGAATGGTGCGCGAAAGGGTCTCGGAGACGCTGATGTTGATGACATCGGCGAAGGCCTTTTTCTTGTGCTTGCCGAGATTCTCACGGATGCGGTCGTAGACGACGATGGTGTCGTTCATCGAGTAACCAACGACCGTCAGAACCGCGGCGATGGTCGAGAGCGTGATCTCTTTCTTGAAGAGAATAAACACGCCAATCACGACGAGGGCATCGTGGACGCACGCGAGCACCACGCCGGGCGCGAAGCGCAAATCGAAGCGAAATGCCAGGTAAAGCATGATAAAAACGATGGCAATCGCGACGCTGTTTCGAGCGCCGTCGCGCAGCTGCTTGCCGGCCTTCGGACCGACCCACTCGACGCGCAGAGGCCGCTCAGGAACGAGCTCCGCGCCGAGCTCTTTGCGCAGGCCTTCGACGAGTTCGTCGCCCTTGGAGCGCACTTGAATTTCGACGCGATGATCGCGCGGATTCACGAGCTGCGGATTGGTATCCGAGGCGCGGAACGACACGCCGGCCGAACGTACCGCCGCCGAAATCATCTCGAGGTTCGGCGTCACGTCAAAGCGTGCCGAGATTTTATCTCCGCCCGCGCTGAACTTGACCTCCGACGCCCGAGCCTCCGGCGCGCAACCCTGTGGCGCGCCGTTTCCGTGGCAAAACGCCTGTTCCACGGCGGTTTTTCTCGCGTCGTCGAGAGCCGAAACCTCTTGAACGCGAATGAGAAAGTGACTCTCGTTGTTCGCGTCGACGACCTGAACAACGTCGGGCGCGACGAAGTGACTCCGCTCCACGGCGGTTCGCACCGTGTTGGCGTCGACCGTGCCCGTAAAGGCGATCTCGACCTCGGTGCCGCCTTTGAAGTCGGTGCCGTAATTCGGCCCCGGGTAAATCATGAGGATGCACGAGAGGACGATGAGGGAAATGGACAGGACGATCCAAAAGACCCGCTGGCCCATGAAATCGTACGTTCGTCCTGGCTTGAAGAGCTCCATGGCTTTTTCTTTAGTTTCTAGTGCGCTTTTCAGTCACATCGGATCCGCCGGAGCGAGAACCGCTTGGGGCTTCGAAAAAGGAAATCAGAACTCCGCGCCGATGCTGAGTCGCTGCACTTTTGCGCCGCGAACCCACCAATCGAAGACCACACGGGTGCAAAAAACACCTGTGAAAAGGCTGGCAAGAATGCCCACGATGAGGGTGATGGCGAACCCCTTGATGGGGCCCGTGCCGTACTGAGCCAAGATCAGGCCCGAGATAAATACCGTCACGTGGCCGTCGAGAATCGACGTAAACGCCCGGTCGTAGCCGGCTTCTACCGCCGCCCGCAGCGTTCGCCCCGCGCGAAGTTCTTCGCGAATACGCTCGTTGATGAGCACGTTGGCGTCGACGGACATGCCGATCGTGAGCGCAAGGCCCGCGATGCCAGGCAAGGTCATCGTGGCATTGAACGTGCTCAAAATCGCGAGCTGCAACGCCAAGTTCAGAAGGACTGCGAGGTCTGCGACGACGCCCGCTTTGCGGTAATACAGCACCATAAACGCGAGGACGAGGCCCGAGCCGATGACCATGCCCTTGACGCCAAGAGCGATGGCGTCGCGGCCAAGAGAAGGCCCGATGCGTGACTCATTGGCCGGCGTAATGGGCGCTGGGAGAGCGCCGCTGCGCAGCACGAGCTCAAGCTTTTTCGCGTTCTTGAGCTGCGATTCCGGGTCGCCGGAACCGAGGGTGATGCTCGCGCGGCCGCCAGCGATTTTCGCCTTAATGACCGGTGCCGAATCGATGGTTTCGTCGAGCATGATCGCGAAACGCCGTTGCACGTTTGCGCCGGTGACTTCTTCAAAACGGTCAGCGCCTGCCGGGCTGAACGTGAGCGAAACGTAAAAGCTGCCGAAGTCATTTTGATCGCGGGCGACTTGCGCATCGGTGACGAGATCGCCGGTAACTTCGGCGCGGGAGAAAAGGTAATACGTGCGCCAGCCGATTTCGGTAACCACGTTCGTGGCCTCGTCGTATTCGGTGACCGCCTGAAATGCGACTTGCCGATCGTCGGGAACCGAGAGCGTCTTGACCCAAATCTTGAGCCGGTCGCGGCACTCGTTCATCGTCTCCGACGGGCGTTTCACCATGCGCGCGTAGTGCGACGACACGCTCTTGCCCGGGCCGTCTGGCGCGTTTTCTGGAAAGATCGAAATGCCCTGATCGGCGGGAATTGCGTCGCCCTGAACGCGGCCAAAAAAGTCGCCGCGATCGTCGACCATCTTGAACTCAAGACGCGCCGTTCGCCGGATGATTTCCTTGATTTCGTCGAAGGCCTTCTCGTTTTCGCCCGGCACCTCGACGATGATGTCTTCGTCGCGCGTGGTGACGCTTGCCTCGCGCAAACCGAGTTCGTCGACGCGGCGATTGATGGTCTCTTTCGCTTGGCCCACGGCGCGTTCGCGAATCTGGGTTTCGACCTCGGGCTTGATCTTCCAAACGAGCTCGCCGGGGTTCGGCGATTTCGACATGGAAAGCTCGCCTTGAAAGCGCTTGAGAAATCGATCGTCAACCTTGGAAACGTCTTCGGGATTCTTGAATTGAAGGCGCAACGTGGCGCTTTCGGGCAGCGCTATATGAACTTTTTCTTCGAGTTTTTCCAGGGATTCGCGCTTCATGCGCCCGTCTCCGCTGTGCAACTGAAAACCCTTGGCGAGTTCGAGGCGCATGTCGTCGGCGAAGTTGTCGCGCTTGTCACGAATGGCCTCTTCAACCTCGACGCTGTACACGAGGCGCAGGCCTCCGCGCAGGTCGAGACCCGGGGCCATCGCGAACGTCATGTTGGTCTTGATGTACGCCGGGCACTTGATCTTGCCGCCGCTGATCGCCTCCACAGAAGGCCACAAAATAACCGCCGCGAGAAAGATCGCGAGCGACGCTGTGGCGAGGCGAAGTCGCCACGCAATGTCGATCAACGGGAGGCTCGCCAAGCCCACAAAAAGTGCCGTGCTGAGCGCTCCAATGACGCCCCAAAAGGCATCGGCCCGCACAAACCCGTAGGCCGCGCCGAGCGAGAGAAGAACGAAAATCAGGGCGTTGCGCTTTGCGGAACTCATGAAACTCTCACTTGGCACCATCGGCGCTTGGCGCACCGACGGGCGATATGCTGGCCAACAGGCACTCGACGACAACGCCTTGCGCAATTTTTACGCGAGCCGTTTTATCAGTCTTTTCAACGACTTCGCCAAGAATGCCGCCCTGCACCACGACCTTGTCGCCCTTCGCGAGCTTGCCGCGGTCTTCCGCTTCTTTCTTCGTTCGTCGGCTTGAGAGCCACAAGAACGGAATCAAGATGAGCAGCGGGGCGAAGCTCATGAGAAGCGACGGGCCCGAAGGCGCGCCGCCTGCCGACGAATTGGAGTTCGCGGCGGATGAATCGACGGATACGCCGGCTTTAGGCGAGGTGGGCTCTAGGATCGCGAGATGGGTCGACACAGGCTGCTCCAGACCGCAAGGGCGGCTTCGTGGGAGGGCCGCGAGTAGCCCACGAAGGACCGGTTCGTCAACGCGGGCGCTGCAATCTGCTCGGAGTTCTTGACGATGGGGCTCCAACCCGGTCTTATCGCGGCAGACCAATTCTGTGGAGGTCCCGTTGCGCTTCTTGATCGTTGATGACAGCGCCGCTGCCCGAGCCTCACTGCGCCGGGCCATCGAGCTTTCCGGCCTTACAGGCCACACTTACACCGAGGCCTCCAATGGGCCCGAAGCCCTGAAGATTATACTTCAGTCTCCGCCGGATCTCGTCCTCTGCGATTGGTACATGTCGCCGCTGAACGGCCTTCGCGTCCTGCAAACGGCCAGGGCTCAAGGGTCGCGCGTGCCGTTCGGCTTCGTGTCTTCCGACACTTCGGCCGAAACACAGGCCGCGGCGGTCACGGCGGGAGCAGCCTTTTTTCTGGGCAAACCCTACGCCCAACAAGAGCTCCGCGAAGCCATCGAGAAGACCGGCGTGCTCGACGCGCTCCCCGAATAGCGCCCCGCCATGAGGCTTCTTTATGGCGTCGTCGGCGAAGGAATGGGCCACGCGACGCGCAGCAAGGTGGTGTGCGAAGACCTGGTAAAACGCGGGCACGAGGTCAAAATCGTGGTGAGCGGCCGGGCCTACAATTACTTGGCGAAGTCGTTTTCAGACGTCGTCGAGATTCGCGGCTTCGAGATTCGTTACGAAGACAACGGCATGGCCCTCGATGCCACCATTGCGCAGAACGTTCTCGCGGCCCCCGAGATGCTCCAGGCGAACCTCGTGGCCTACTACGACAGCGTGGCAAGTTTTCGCCCCGACGTGGTGATCACCGACTTCGACTCCTTCGCGGCGTACGTCGGCAGGCGCCAGCGCGTGCCGGTTATTTCCATAGATAATCAGCAGGTGGTTGCAAGATGCAAGCATCCAAAAGCGATCACCAAGGGCGCTCGTTTCGACTTCGAACTCACGAAAAGTTTCGTGCGAGCGAAGCTGCCGAGTCTTGATTTTGCGTTCGTGACGACCTTCTTCGAACCGCCGATCAAGTCCAAATACGAAGACTCGACGCTGCTCGTTCCGCCGATTTTGCGAGACGTCATTCTCGCCGCCAAGCCCGAGGCAAATCCGGGCAAGCACGTGCTCGTTTATCAAACGTCCACGAGCGACACGAGTCTCATTCCAACGCTGAATTCCCTGAAGAACGAGCAGTTTTTCATTTACGGGCTGCGTCGCCGCGAGAGCATCGGCAACTGCGAACTTTTTGACTTCGACGAGGCCACGTTCGTTCGCCACATGGCCACCGCCAAAGCGGTCGTCGCAAACGGCGGCTTCACCACGCTCTCGGAGGCTGTCTTTTTGGGCAAACCCATCTACAGCGTTCCCGTTCGCCATCAGTACGAGCAAGAGATGAATGCTCGCTACCTTGAGCTCCTTGGCTACGGCGTCATGCGCGACACCATCGAGGCCCGGTCGCTTACGGCCTTCCTCCAAGACGTGCCCCGAATGAGCCTTCGCGTGGCAAAACACAGGCAAGAAGGCAACTCGCTCCTCCTCGATAAACTCCAAGTCGTGCTCGAGCGCCTCAAAAAGAAGAGCCGGAAATCACGGGAGAATTCCTAACGTGCCCGCGCCCCAGCCCGCGACCGCCCACGAACTCGCGCATGCATCTGTGGCCGACGTGGTGGTGATCGGAGGCGGCGTCAACGGAACCGGCGTCGCGCGCGACCTCTCGCTCCGCGGCCTTCGCGTTGTTCTCTTCGAGAAAAATGATCTCGCGTTTGGGGCCAGCGGCAATTCCAGCGGAATGATTCACGGGGGCGCTCGGTACCTCGCCTACGACGCGTCGGTGACGGCGAAATCTTGCAAAGATTCAGGATTTATTCAGGCTGTCGCCCCGCACCTTCTCTTCCGTATTCCGTTTTTGATGCCCCTCCCGCGGGGCGCAAAAGGGCGTATATTACTTGAACTCGTTGACGGCTATTTTAAGGCCTACGACGACTATCAGCCCCTCAAACGGGGCGAGTCTCACACGCGACTTTCGGCCGCGGAGATGCAGGCCGTCGAGCCGGGGCTGGCAACCGATTCTTGCGGCGGCGTGACCTTCGACGAATGGGGAACCGACGGCGCGCGCCTCTGCACGTTGAACGCGGTCGATGCGGCACGCAACGGGGCGGCTGTGCACGTGCACACGGAGGTGGAACGCATTGAGCCGATTGGCCAAAGCGACGCCGCGGCCAGTCAATCTCCAGCGATCCCGCGTTGGCTCGTCACCGCGAGAGACGCCACGTCCGGGGCTGTGCACCGCGTGGCCTGCGCCTTTGTCGTCAACGCCACGGGCGCGTGGGGACCTCTGACCGCGGCCCTCGGCGACGTCGCGCGCGCGTCTCTGAACGTGCGCCCGGGCAAAGGTATTCACGTCTATTACGAGCGCCGCATCACGAATTTTGCCATCGTCGCGAAAGCCATCGATGGCCGCCAAGCCTTCCTAGAGCCGTGGGAAAACATGACCGTCATCGGCACGACCGACGACGACTATTACGGAAATCTTGATCGCGTGCTGCCCACCAGCGAAGAGGCGCGCTACCTGATTCAAGCCGTTGCCCAGGTTTTTCCCTCGATTCGGCGCGCGCGCGCCATCGGCACCTGGGCCGGCGTTAGGCCGACGATCCACCGCTGGGGCCGCGTCGAAGACAAACTTTCTCGCGAGCACGAGATCGTCGATCACGCCGTGGCGGGCATGCGCGGAGTCATCTCACTCATCGGCGGAAAGCTTGCAAGCTACAGGCTGTTTGCCGAAGAGGCCTCCGACTTCGTGGCCCACGCCCTCGGCGTAAACCGGCCCTGCCAAACCCATGTACTGCCGCTGCCCGGCGGAATTTCGGTGCCCAATCCAAGGCAGCTTGCCGAGGAATTTTCCGTCGATTCCATTGCGGCCCAGCGTTTGGTCTTTCGCCACGGCGAGCGGGCGCGGCCCATTCTTCAGAGCCTCCGCGACGACCCGCGCAACGCCGAGGTCGTGTGCCCGTGCGAGCCCGTACTCGGTGCCGAAATCCGCCACGTCCTTCGTGAGGAATTCGCGTTTACGGCCCGCGATGTTTCGCGGCGCACACGCCTCGGACTCGGCGCTTGTGGTGGCATGCGGTGCGCGCTGCGCTGCGGCCAGATTGTCGCCTCCGAGCGCGGACTATCGCCCGTCGAGGGTATGCGCCAGGGCCTCGAACTGCTTGAAACGCAGGCCCTCATGCGCCGCCCGATTTTGGACGGCGAACAGGCGCAACAAGAAGCGCTCCACCGCGCGTACCTCCGCGGCCTCCTCGGGCCGTCGCCTGGCGAGGGTTCGTGAGTCGCCGGGATGTTATCGTTTTGGGGGCCGGCGCGGCGGGTACAGCGGCCGCGTGGCACCTCGCCCGGTCTGGGTGCCATGTTCGCGTCGTGCACGCGGCAGCGGGCGCCACAGCGCTGTGGAACGGTGTCGTCGACGGCCTTCCCGGAACGCCATCACCCGCCGAGAGTGAGCTCCTTTCGCTGCTCGGCATTTGTGCGCCGACGTCACCAGCTAAGTTATTGAATATATTCGGTATTTTACGAGAGGCCGATGCCCACGACGATGCCCTTCTTGACGTCGCGAGTGCCCGTCCCGCCCTCGTCCTCGTGCCCACGTTGCCTCGCGCCGCGTGGGACGGCGAGGCCATTGCGGCAGGTCTGCGGGCCCATGCCGGCGGCCGCTTTGACGCACAGACCATCGCCATCCCCGACCTTTTGTTGCCCGGCGAACTGGCCTGGCCCGATGGGGCCATCGCGTGTGCCCTCGACGACGACGCCCGCCGCGCGGCGTTCGAATGGTCGTTGACGGAGAAGCTTGCCACGTGGAAAAACACGGCCACAGCTCTTCTTCTTCCCCCGTGGCTTGGGGTCTCGAAGCCCTATGCCAAGCCGCTTGAAAAGGCCCTCGGCGTCGGCGTCGGCGAGGTCGCGTCGGGTCTTGCGGCCGCAGCGGGCCTTCGCTTCGTGCACCGGCGCGACGCGCTCTTTGCGCACCTCGGTGTGGAGGTTCATCGTTCGCGGTGCGAGGCCATTGACCGCGACGGCGAGTCCGTGCGGCTCACGCTGAAAAGTGGCGAGCTTGTGACGGGCACGCATCTCCTCGTGGCCTTCGGCGGATTTGTCTCCGGTGCCCTCCAAGTGCCGCGTCACCCTGCGATTTCTCTGGTCCCAGCGTTTCAGCGTTCCGTCCCGAGTCTCACCCTTCGGGCCGATTTTCTTCGCGTCGGTGCCCGGGGCAAGGAGCTCGCAATCAACGGATCTACTTACGGTACTACACCGGAAGACCTTGCACATACACTGGCTGGTCCCGCGCTACTCGACGCGCTCGGCGTTCTCGCGGCGGACGACGGTTCCCCCTACGGCTCGCCCCTGCCCTTCGTTCGCATCGCCGGAGACGCGTTGGCCGATGCGCCGCGAACCTTCGGTCACGCGCTCAGAGGGGGCATTCGCGCGGCCCAAAAACTGCTGAACGCTTGAGCATTTCCAGCACTTCCGAGCGCGCGCGGTCGATTGCAGCGTCGCCGCCCGTGCCGCCCGTGCCGCCGGTCGGGCGCACAATCGACGTCAGCGCATCGAACTGCGGACGACGATCGGGCTCCGCGGGCCCGTCGAGAATGAGCGCCCGCGGAAGGTCTTCTTCGCGCTGAATTGGCCGCGACGACCCGGCACCCGCGAGCACGAGATCCGGCGTCAACCCTTGGGCCTGAATGGAGGCGCCGCAGGCCGTTCGGTAGTCACCGACGGTCACATCAAGAGCTCCGCCACCCTGGAGTTTCTCAAGGATTTGCACTGTGCCCTTGCCGAACGTGCGCTCGCCGATAAGGCGCGCTCCCGCGCGATCACGAAGGGCCGCCGCGAGAAGTTCCGCCGCGCTCGCCGTCGCCGCATCGACCAATATGGCCGTCGCAAAGCGAAGGAGCGGCGCGCCCGGAGCGGCGTTCACAACGTGCCGAGCCTCGCCGCGAAGACCCATCGAGTGAATCGGGCCGCGGTCGATCCACGCGTCGGCCACATGGCGCGCGACGTCTACGATGCCGCCGGGATTTCCCCGCAGATCCAGCACAATGCCTCGCAATTGCGAGGGGACGGCGAGAATCGACTGCACGGCAACATCGAATTCAGCGACCGTTCCTTCTTGAAATTGGCGCAGGCGAACCACCGCAATTCCGTCGCTCGCGAGGGTGGACGAATCGATAAAAACGCTCGAATGCGCCAAACGCGCCCGCTGGAGCAGCATCTCTGGCAACAGAACGCCATCCCTTTTGACGTGCACCCGCACCGCCCCGGGCACGGAACCACGCAGCGCGCGCATCAACGCAATACGCGGCGTTTTACTGGGTTTCATGTCATCTACGCGGTCAATGATGTCGCCCACGCGCACGCCCGCCGCAGACGCGGGACCGTCCGAAATCACCGAGACCACGCGCCATTCATCCGCGTCCGTGACCACTTCGAAACCCACACCCCCGTAGGCCCCACGCACATCTTCCTCGAACCAGCGAAGCTCTTCTTCCGACAGATAAACGGAGTGCGGATCGAGGGCCTCCACGAAGCCTCGCAGCGCCGCATCCGCAAGTTTTTCATCGCTTGGCACCGCCACGTGACGACGCAAGACCGTATCGCGCGCCGCATCAACGCGCTGCCATGGCCCTGGAGAAATGCAGGCAGAAGTGACCAGACAACAAATGGCAACGATCGTTCTATTCAGCACCGAGGGCGAACGATAGTCTGAGGCCATCGCGTGTACTGCGATCAAAACTCGTTTTGGAGGCAAGCGTGGCCATCGGCGACAAGGACGCAGTAACAAAGAGCGACATCGACTCCATCGGACGCCTTCGCGTTTCCGAAAAGCCCCACGAGCTCGATTCGCCGGGCCGGGGCCGCACCACCGACCGCAGCGACAAGCGCAAGCAGAGCCTTTATTTTCCCCGAGAAATGCTCGAAGAAATTTGGGCTGAAGCCAGGCGGCTCGATCGTTCCATGAGCTGGATTGTGCAACGCGCGTGGAAGATTGCTAAGCCAGAAGTGAGCAAATACCCAAGCGTTAACGAGCCAGACGAAGGCGAAGCTCACGACTGACGCCCCGGTCCTATGGCTGCCGCGTGTATGGTGCGTGTATGCGCGGGCTGCGGCGTGTATGGGGCGTGTATGCGCGGGCTGCGGCGGCGGAAGTGCCCTCCGTTTTTGCCGCGAGTCTTTTCTATCGTGAGTTTTGTTTTGTCGTGAGATGAGACTTGCGCCTTGCATCGCGCCGTCTCGACGCGACTGAAAAGCGCAGTTGCCATGCCCTCTTCCATCAGCTCCACGCCTCCAGCGCCCGATGACTTCGTAAGCACCGTCGTGGCCGATGACGGCACGCGGCTGTACACGCGCCATTACCCGCGCGGGTCGGCCCCAGGCGCGGGCAACGTTTACCTGTGCGACGGCATTCTCTGCGACGGCTTCATTTGGCGTTATTTGCTGGGCGAACTGCGAACCACATTTCCCGTCGTTCACTGGAATTACCGCGGTCACGGGCGCAGCGCGGCGCCTCTCGGCCCGGGGGTCGACATTCCGCAACTGGCGAGCGATCTGGGCAAGGTGCGGAGCCGGTTCGGGAAAAAGGGATCGGTCCTCATCGGGCATTCCATGGGTTGCCAAGTCGCGCTGGAACACGCCCTCACAGACCCGGATGGCGTCGAGGCTATCGTCTTGATTTCCGGCAGTTTCGGGCGCGTCACGCACACGTTCCACGGCATGCCTTTTCTCGGAATGGTGCTCCCCCAAGTAATCGATGCAGTCCTCAAGTACCCCGAGTTGTCGCGCGCGCTGTGGTCCCGGCTCCCGGCGGAACTCGGTCTCAAGATCGCCCTCGCCACCGGTGAGGTCGATGGGGCACGGGTCAACCCCGCCGACATGCTGCCCTACCTCGAGCACCTGACCCACGTCGACGTGGACCTCTTTCTACGCATGCTGCGGGCCGCGGGCGAGCACAGCGCGTGGGACCGCCTCCACACCCTCAACGTGCCTGTTCTCGTCGTGGTGGGCGAGCGAGACAGCTTCACGCCGTCGTTTCTCGCCAAGGCCATGGCCGAAGAGCTTCCGCGAGGCGAATTGCTCTTTCTGCCCAACGGAACGCACGTCGCATCTCTCGAGCACCACGACTACGTGGACGCTAAGATTTTGGACTTCCTGCAAAGACACGTGACCAAGCCTGCGTAATACGCCGCGTATACAATGCGCCTACGTAGCACATGCAGCTACCGAGCCCTCGTCTACGCCGCGCACCTCAGCTGACGTCGTCGTCGGGCTCGTTGACGCTCTGGTACTTCGCGAATTCAGGCTTCGCTAATTTCCAAGCTCGCTGGACTATCCAGCTGAGGGAGCGGTCGAGCCGGCGAGCCTCCATGGCAACCTCTTCGAGCATTTCTTTAGGAAAGTAGAGGCTTTGTTTGCGTTTGTCGGAGCGGTCAATGGTAAGCATCTGGCTACATTAGTGTTCATGTACGGCAATGCAAGCCATTTTTAGGCCCCGATTGCGCTTGACACGGAGACATATCTGGTCCGATCCCGGCATGTTGCCCGAGCTGCCGGTCGTGCCTGTGGTGCATCGGCGCGCAACGTCGACCGCCGTGACCCGGGCCAAGCGTGGTCGTTCGGGCCACGATTTTCCCGCAGCTTGCTGCCTATTGATTTTCGGTTCCGTTGGCGTAATCAAACAGTGTGACGACCGGCCGCACCATTCTTCTTGGCGATGTGCATGGGTGCATCGCCGAGCTCGAACTGCTCCTCGAGCGCTTGGCGTTTTCCGGCGGCGACCGTTTGGTGTTCGTCGGTGACCTCGTGGCACGAGGTCCCAATTCTGCCGCCGTCGTGGCCCTCGCGCGGCGAACCGGGGCGCGCGTCGTGCGCGGAAATCACGAGGCCAAGCTTCTCTCTTGGAAAAACTGCAAGGCCGACAAACGCAGCGATTTGCCTCTCTCGAAGCACCACACGCAGGTTGCTCAGAGCCTCACCGAAGACGACTGGAGGCTCCTCGCTCAGTCGCCTGTCTGGCTCGATCTGCCCGAGCACGGCGTGCGCGTCGTTCACGCGGGGGTAGTTCCCGGCGTGCCCATTGAGAAACAGGCAGAAAAAAACCTGCTCCACATGCGCTGCCTCACGCCCAAAGGCGAGGCGAGCGACGAAAAGTGGGGGGCCGCTCCCCTCTGGGGTGCGCATTACGAAGGCCCGCCTCACATCGTTTTCGGGCACAATGCCCTGGCCACGGTGCAGCTCCACCCGTGGGCGACGGGTATTGATACGGGCTGCGTATACGGTGGGTCGTTGACAGCCCTGGTCCTGCATGAGGGCGAGAAGATGCCGCGAGGCCCGGCGGTGCGCGAACTCCTTCACCAGCAAACGGCCTTGGCGAGGCACTTCGAGCCGGGAAAACTCTCGCTAACGAAAACCTAACGGCGTCAAGCGATCGTCGGTTGCTTCGAACCCCAGTTTTTCGAGGCCGCTGGACGCAAGAAACCGGTGGCGAAAATCACGAGCATGGAGGCCGTCCAGGGGAGAAACGCCTTGACCGTCGTGGCGGCGCGGGCAAGGCCGCGTGGGCCCTTGAAGCCAGCGTTTTCTCTCGCTTTTCCTGCGTCAAGGGCGCTCTGAAAAACCGCCGCCATGCTTCGTTCGATGGCCGCAGGGGTGTGGCGCGCACGGGCTCGCTTGGAAGCCCGACGACCCATGTCGGCGCGCAGCTCCGGGCTGTCGAGAAAGGCCACGACTGCGCTGCCGAAGCGCACGTCTCCGGCGATGAGCCCATCGACGCCCTTACCCGGGTCGACGATGAAGCCGTTTTCGCCGTGGGAAACCTGCGACGAAGCGCCGATACCGTCTTGAAAAGCGACGGTCGGGCAACCGCACCAGAGGGCCTCGCCCAGCACGTTTCCGTAAGTTTCGCTCAGAGATGCGTGCACGAAGACGTCTGAGTACGCGTAGAAGTCGAGCATGGTGGTGAAGGGCTGTTCACCTGTAAAAATGACGCGATCCGCGATGCCGAGGTCGCGCGCGATCTCTTTGTAGCGCTCCGTATCGGGGCCAATTCCGACCATCGCGAGGGTCGCCGTTGGCTTCGTCGGGAGCACGTGTTTCGCGAAAATGCGAATGAGCCGATCTTGAGCCTTCTCGCGGGTGTGGCGACCCGCGCAAAGAAGACGTGGGCCGTCTTCAAGACCGCGTTCCGCCAAGAGGGCCGCATACGGATCTTCACCGATCGGTCGGTCGAAGTTTTCCGGCGTAACCGTGCGCGGAACCACGTGAATCGGCGTGGTGACGCCGCGATCTTCCCAGTACTTTCGAAAACCCTCGGAGAGAACAATGAGCCCGTCGGCCTCGTTGTACATGCGGGCGTAGGTGACCTCGAAAGGCTTCGCGAGAACCCCAAGCACCGCTTGGTGCACCGCGGGGACCGCCGCCAAGGCCTCGGGCAAAAGCACCTCGTAGGCCATCGTGAGATGCGTGGTGTTTACACAGATGACCGGCGTGCCGTGAACCTTGCGAAGCCACAGCGCAAACTCCATGAGCGGCGTCGTGGTCTGCGCGAAGACCAAATCGAAGTTGAAACGGTCGGCGTCGTAGACCCACGCTTCGGACGGCATGGGTAGGTAGACCCCCGGATAAGCGACCAGCGGGAGGCTCGGTATCTCCAGCGTGCCCTCGGGCACCTCTCCCGGCTGCGCGTCTGCATCGCGGGGGCCGATAAGTGTGACGTGGTGACCACACCGACGCAACGCGCGATACAGGAAGCGTGTCTGGAAGACCGCACCGTTCGCATACGGAATACGCGTGAAGTCGCTCACGATGGCGATCCGCAACGGCCTACCGGCACGGGCCGCCAGCTCGGCAAACGCGGGAATCTCTGTCACCGCCTCCAGCAATTTTCCGTGCGCGTCGATTCCGCGGCGCGCCAACGCGTCGTTCTTGCGGCCAACGGGCTCTTTCGGGCTAAGGGCAACCTTGTGAAGATCGTTGACCTGACTGAATTCTACTCGGAGCGCGGGGGAGGAGTTCGAAGCCATTTGGATACGAAGAATCAACTTTCGTGCCAACTTGGTCATGACTCGGTTGTTATCGCGCCGGGCCCCCGATCCGAGCGCATTGAGCTCCAAAAAGGCGGCGCTGGGAGGGGTTCGCAGACCCTTATTCGCCTGGCTGGCCCATCCACTCCGTACGACCCCACCTACCATCTGCTCACGGCCCCTCGCGCGCTGCGAAAGGCCATCGAGGCCGAGAAACCCGACGTCTTGGAGCTGCACTCCCCGTACCTCGCGGGCCTCTTTGGCACGCGCGTTCCCCGCTCCCTCGCGCCCGTGCGCACCTTCGTTTGGCACGCGGACTTCATCGACACCTACGTTCGGCCCGCCCTGGAAAAACGTGTATCCTGCACGCTTACCGATCGCGCGGTCGCCCCTCTTTGGGCCTGGGTGCGCTCCCTTTCCGCCTCCGTCGATGCCACATTTGTTTCAAGCCGGCAGCAGCGCGCGAAACTGCTCGACCACGGATGCGAACGCGTGATTCTTGTGCCTTTTGGCGTCGATCGTGACGTATTTCACTGCGACAAACCTCGCGATTTTCGCCTTCGCGAGGAGCTCACCGAGGGGCGCGAGGGTCCGCTGCTGCTCGCTGTCGGCCGCTTCGCCATAGAAAAACGTTGGGACACGCTCGTTGAAATCGCGGAACGTGCCTATGCGGTCAAGCCTTTCACCTTGTGGGTTTTCGGCGATGGCCCCGAGCGAAAAGTCCTCGAGACCGCCGCGGCTCGCCTGCCCTTTTTGCGCATCGGCACCTTCGAGAAATCGCGTGAACGCTTGGCCGATATTTACCGCGCATCGGACGGCATCCTCCACGCCTGCCCTTACGAAACCTTTGGTCTCGGCCTCGCGGAAGCCGTCGCTTGCGGCGTCCCGGTCGTGGTTCCTGATCAGGGCGGCGCCTACGAGCAGGCCCGCGACGGGAGCTCCTTTGTTTACCGCTCTCTCGATCCGGCCGCCGGAGCATCCGCGCTTCTCGAACTGCTGGCAGAAGACCCCGAGGAGCTTCGGGATCTCGCCCGCGAAAATGCCCTCGATGTTCCAAGCTTTGCTATGTATATGAAACGTATGCTTGCATATTACACTGAGTTTTCGCGAGGGTCTCGGCCGTGATAAACGCCCCGCTCCACGTGTCGATACACGACGTATCGCCCGCTTTTTCCCAGGAAGTTCGTCAGGCCCTGGCCCTCTGCCATGCGCGAGGCATCAAGCCCGCGCTCCTCGTCGTGCCGAACTTTCACGGCGAATCGCCACTGCTCGAAGACCCCAGTTTGTGTGCCGAGTTGCGGCAGCTACAGGCAACCGGGCATGAGATTTTTCTTCATGGCTTCTTCCACCGAACGACGAGCAACGAACGCGCGACGATGCGCTCCCAGGGCCTTGTGGGCCGAGGCACAACGTTCCTGACCCAAACCGTTGTTTCAGGAAATGAGGCAGAATGCAGCCTTCTGAGCGCCGAGGAGCTGGAGCGCCGCATCATCGACGGGGAAGATCACCTCCGCAGCGCGGGGCTTTCCATCGACGGCTTCGTGCCGCCCGCGTGGGGCCTTCACGACGGGCTCGAATCCATTTTGGCG
>CAMCKZ010000061.1 GCA_945875545.1 Polyangium aurulentum
CCACGCGCGCCGCCGGGTAGCCGCGTTTTGTAAAAGTGGCCTGCGTGCGCTCACGCGCCGTCTCGGGTTCAGCCTTGCCGGAAAATCGCATTGTGGAGATGATGCCCGTGTCGATCACGCCGGGGCAAACCGCGCTCACGCGGAGACCGCCCGGGCCCAATTCGGCGCGTATGGATTCCGTAAGACCGAGCACAGCATGCTTGCTCGCGACGTAGCCGACGACCTTGGCTGCGGGGAAAAAACCAAGGACCGAGCTCACATTGACCAGCGCCCCTCCGCCCTTTTTCACCATCTCGGGAAGGAAGAAATAGCACCCGTGCACAACGCCCATGACGTTCACGCGAAAGACCCATTCCCAGTCGTCGAGGGAGGTTTCGAGAATGCCGCCGGAGAGGCCGACGCCCGCGTTGTTGATGAGAATGTCGAGGGCGCCGAAGCGCGCGTAAACGTCTTCGGCGAGTTGACGCATCGCCTCTCGGTCGCTCACGTCGACCATCGCGTGGTGCGCGTAACGGTCGCCGAGTTCATCGCGCAAGGACACCAGACCGTCTTCTTTCAAGTCGATCACGACGACGCGGCAACCAAGCCCCGCGAGGCGAACGGCGGTCGCCCTTCCGATGCCCGATCCGGCGCCCGTGACAAGCGCGAGCGCCTCGCGAAATACAAACTTGCTCATGGCCCGGCACTACTATTTTTTCGCCCCCGCGCGCCGAAATAGATGGCGAGGGGTATTCTTCAAATGCCAGTCTTTTTACTGGTAATAGTCCCATTACCGACGGACTTCGAGGCGCCGTATTGCCCGCTGTCACCACGGAATCGCGGGCCTGACAAACGCCGCCCGCGTGCTACGCTCCCCAGCTATGAAAGGGTCGTTAGCTCTTAGCGTTCTCGCACTCTCAGCAGGGCTCTCGGGCTGTTCAACCTTGTGGTCCATGGCCGGTGCCGTGGTGTCCCGCGGAGGCACCGCGTCGGTCTCGAGCTCGCCGACGGTGCACTGCCAGACGGGGCCTGCGGGCGAGCCTCAGTGCTACACGTATCGGTCGCTCGGCCCGCTGCGCGCCGGAGACCCGGAGCCCATCGGAGCGTCGCCGTACGCGTCGGTGGGCGAGAGTGCGAACGGCACCGCGACGCCGATCAACGCCACGCCGAGGCCCGCGAACATGGCGAGCGTGACGACCGGTGGGAGCGGCGCCGTGTGGACCTCGCCAATGCCCTTGGGGCCCGAGCCGCTGCCGGTGCCGCTGGCCATTCCAATGCGCTGAACCGCGCATTTTTCCACAGAAGCCGCTATAGCAGCGCGGACTATGGGCCATCCGATCTTCGTCGACACGCATTGCCACCTGGATCCCCACTATTTCCCTGAGGGAGCGGAGGCCGTGCTCGCGCGGGCCCGGGCCGTAGGCGTCGCTGGTTTCGTCGTCATTGGCGTCGGCGAAAAGATGCAAGGTGCACGCGATGCCTTGGCGTTGGCGGAGCGCGCGGGGTCGTCGGTGGTGGCCACAGCGGGCGTGCATCCGCACGACGCGGCGGCCGTTGACGACGCTCTAGAGGCCGAACTGGAAGCCATCGCCGCGCATGCGCGCGTGGTGGCCGTGGGCGAGATGGGCCTCGATTACCACTACGACCAGTCGCCTCGCGACGTGCAGCGGCGCGTGTTTGCCCTGCAAATTGCCCTGGCTCGTCGCCTTCGAAAGCCCATCGTGCTTCACACGCGCGAGGCGGCCGAAGACACGCTCGCCGTTTTGGAAAGTGAGGGCGCGCGCGACGTGGGAGGGGTTGTGCACTGTTTCAGCGAAGACCGCGCTTTCGCCACGCGGGCCCTGAACCTCGGGTTCTATTTGTCGTTCTCCGGAATCGTGACCTTCAAAAACGCCAAGAGCGTGCACGATGTGGCGGCCTGGGCGCCCCTTGACCGCGTGTTGCTCGAGACCGATTCGCCGTACCTTTCGCCCGTCCCATTTCGCGGAAAACCCTGCGAACCCGCGTACATGGTGCACACCGCCGCGCGCGTGGCGAGCCTGCGCGGAATCCCGATTGAGAGCCTTGCGGAGGCCACAACACAGAACGCGGCGAAGCTCTTTTCCGTCGAGCCGCACCCGGCGCTAGAGAGCCTTTCATGAAGTGCACGAGCCTCCTTCCTTTCGGATTCTGGTGCCTCGTGGCGAGCGGCTGCGACGACAGCCAACCTGTGTTGCGCGACGCCGGGCCGGCAGTGCTCACGGCCGCTCCGGCTGCGCCTCCGATAGTGGACGCGGCCCCCGCGCCGTTGCCAAAACTTGTGATGTCCGCGGGCGTCTCGGGCATCGGTGTTGGTGGGCAAATCATCGACGGAAAACGTGCAGATTTGCTGGAAGCGGTCGCCGAGGCCATGGGCACCGGTGCGTTCACCATTTCCGAGCCCGTCGAGATTTCCATCGAACGGCGCACGCCCTTTCGAGCCGTTCGCGCCCTGGTCGCGGCTCTTCGAAAACATGGCGAAAAACAAGCGGTGTTCAAGACGGCCATGCGCGGCTCCGGCGCACTTGGGTCGCTGCCGATCGTGGTGAACGGAGGCTCCCTCAAAAGTGCCACAGCGACGGGAATTGGGAAAGACAGGTCCATCGCCGTTTGGCCCGCAGCGGGAGGACCCGCGAGAAAAAAGTCTCACGGCTTTGCAGGCCCCGACCTCACATTGGGCGGGAAATTGCTGGGGGACAGCGTGCCCGAAGGCGGCGCGATCGTCTTCGGCAGCGACGATTCGGTCGAGTGGGGTCTCGTGTTCGACCTCGCCCTTACCCGTGTAGAATACAAGAATGCGTCGTCGGCCTCACTGGCCATTGCGGCGGGCGCGTACGAGCCTGGAAAAAAAGTTTTGTACTGACTCGCTGCGGGCCACGATGCTGGCGCGTCAGTCGTATTTCAGAACCCAATCGCGCACCGTTGCTAGGCCCTCGACGAGCTTCACGCGGGGCTGCCACGCGAGGTCTTGCCGGGCCTTTTCGATGCAGGCGTAGGTGGCGTCGACGTCGCCCGCGGGCTTGCCGGCACGCGAAATGACCGCTTTTTTCCCCGTGACAGCCTCGATGCCCGCCACAAGTTCTTCGAGCGTCACAGGAGCGCCGGAGCCAAGATTGTACGGCGTCCAGCCAAGTTTGGGGCTGTCGGCAGCAGCCAAAATTCCCCGCGTGATGTCGGTCACGTGGGTGAAGTCTCGCCGCATGGTGCCGTCTCCGAAGAGCGTGACGGGCTCGCCCCCAAGGACCGCGCGCATGAAGAGCGTGATGGCCATTTCGGGGCGCTGGCGAGGGCCGTACACCGTGAAGAAGCGGAGAGGGATGCACCGCGCGTCGGGCCGCAGGGCGCAAAGCGGTTTTGTCAGCAGTTCTGCAGCGCGTTTCGTTGCGGCGTAGGGCGACTCGGGCTCGGTGCACGGCGCATCTTCGCGCGCGGGCAGCGGCGTAGAATTGCCGTAGACCGAGGACGAACTCGCGAAGACAAAATTGCGAATACCCGCGCCCATAGCGGCCTCAAAAATATTGGCTGTACCCTGCACGTTTACTTCGGCGTACCGCGCCGGAGCCGCGAACGATGGCCTCACGCCGGCCAAGCCCGCGAGGTGAATGACGCCGGTCTTGCCAGCCACGAGCGAACGGAGGTGGGGCGCGTCGGTGACGGAGCCTTCAATCACTGAAACCTTGGGAAATACCTCGTAAAGATGCGAGGCATTTCTGCGCTTGTAGCGCGTGGGGTACGGCGATTCGCTAAAGTCGTCGAGGATGGTGACCCGGTCGCCCCTTTCCAAAAGAGCCTCGGCCACGTGGTAACCAATGAAGCCCACGCCGCCGGTGAGGAGCCAGTGACTTTCGCCCCCTCCGCTCATGACCGACCCGCGCCGTTCGACGGAACCCCGATGCCCACGTAGTGCAGCCCCGCGGCCTCCACCTCGGCCGGTGACCAGATATTTCGCGCGTCAACGGCGACCGGGCGTTCACCCACCAAGAGCGCGCGAATATCAGCAAATTCCGGGGCGCGGTAACATCTCCACTCGGTCAACAAGATGAGCGCGTGGGCACCTTTCAACGCCGCGTACTCGCTGTCGACGACGCTCGCCCGCGGGTGCCCAAGGGCCTTGATGAAGTTTTGCGCCCCTTCCGGATCGTGACCCACGACCTCGGCGCCGGCGTCCAAAAGTGCCTGCGCGAGCTTCAGCGAAGGCGCGTCGCGAACGTCGTCGGTCTCGGGTTTGAACGCGAGGCCCCACAGCGCCACGCGCTTGCCGCGCAAGTCGCCGATGGCGTCAGACACGAGCATGGCGAGGAAATTTGCTTGTTCTCCGTTCGCCGCATGGGTGGCTTCTGCCAAGCGAAGTTGCACCCCTTTTGCCCGTCCCAAAGCAGCGAGGGCTTGCACGTCTTTCGGAAAGCACGAGCCGCCATAGCCCGGCCCGGCGTACAAAAACTTGCGACCAATGCGCGAGTCGGAGCCGACCCCCGCCCGCACCGCGTGAATGTTCGCGCCGGTGACGTGGCACAGACGCGACAGCTCATTCATGAAGGATACACGCATCGCAAGCATCGTGTTCGACGCGTATTTCACGAGCTCCGACGACAAGGGGTCGGTGATGACCAGGCGTTCTCCAAGCAATTGAAGAGGCTTGTAGAGTGCACGCATCGTGGCTTTCGCTTTATCGGAGCGGGCGCCAATGACGATGCGGTCAGGTTTGAAAAAGTCTTCGAGGGCCGAACCCTCTTTTAGAAATTCGGGATTCGACACGACCTCAAAGCGGCCCGGGGCAAGTTCGTCGAGGCGCGCTTGCACGAGGTCGCAGGTTCCAACGGGCACGGTGCTCTTCACGACCACGAGCGAGGGCTTCTTTGCGGAGGCCGCAAGGGTTTCGCAGGCCGAAAAAACAGCGCGAAGGTCCGCGGAGCCATCGGGATTTGGCGGCGTGCCCACGGCGATAAAATAGAGGTCGCTGTCGTCGTACGGACTGACAAGCTGCGTGGAAAAATGCAGGCGACCGGAGCGCTCGTTGCGCTTCACGAGGTCGCCCAGGCCGGGCTCATAAATGGGAATCTCGCCGCGTTCGAGGCGCGCTATTTTATCCGCATCGACGTCGAGGCACAGAACCTGGTGACCAATTTCCGCGAGGCCTGTGCTCGTGACGAGGCCTACGTACCCGACGCCGAATGTGGTGAGACGCATGGCCCTCGCTTAGCGGTTCGCATCCCGCCCGTCGAGATTCGTGCCACGAAAAAGGGAACGAAAACTGTGGAATCGATCACGACGCGGCTACGACGCCGCGATGACTCCGGCCCCTTCGAGTTCCCGGCGCAGGTCGCCGCTTTCATGCATTTCCGTCACGATGTCGCAGCCGCCGACGAACTTGCCGCCGATGTAAAGTTGCGGGAGCGTGGGCCAGTTGGAGAACGACTTGATGCCGTCTCGAACCTCCGGATCGGCCAAGACGTTGAACGTCTCGAACGGTGCCCCATGGAGCTTGAGCATCTGCACGACGGCGTTGGAAAATCCACACTGAGGAAAGGACTTAGTGCCTTTCATGAAGAGCATCACCTTGTGGGTGTCGACGAGATTCTGAATGCGATCGCGGGCGGATTCGGACATGGAAAAGAACTCCTATTTCGAGATTTCGGATGGGGACTTGGTGCGCAGGGCAAGGGCATGAATCGGCCCGCTCATCGCCGTACCAAGAGCGGCGTAGACCAGGCGATGGCGCTCGATGCGGGATAGGCCCTCAAAGCGGCCGGAGACGATGACGGCGTCGAAGTGGTCGCTCGTGCCCGTAAGGTCGCGAACGCTGATCGTGCCATCGGGAAAGGCGGCCATGAGCATGGCCTCAACGGCGCGTGGATCGAGCATCAGCGCCCATGTGAGCGCTTCATCGCTTGGCGTCAAGGGTGACCTTTGCTGAGGCGCGCTGCTGGCGAGAAATTATCCCTGTGCCGCCGGGAGTGAAGCAGCGGTGCCGCGATGCAAACCGTGCATTCAGCCTAGGAAAGAGCGTGCTATGCGCGGGCCATGAGCGAGACGACCGACCGCGCACCCGAAGACCGCTACGATCCTGCGAGCATCGAGCCCAAGTGGCAAAAGCGCTGGGACGAACGCGGAACCTTCATCGCGAAACGCACGCCGGGCAGGCCGAAATTTTACGGGCTCGACATGTTTCCGTATCCATCGGGGTCGGGTCTCCACGTGGGCCATCCGGAGGGGTACACGGCGACCGATATCGTCTGCCGGTACAAGCGCATGTGCGGCTTCGACGTGCTGCATCCCATGGGCTGGGACGCCTTCGGCTTGCCCGCGGAGCAGCACGCGATTCAAACCGGAACGCACCCACGCGACACCACGGCGCAGAACATCGCGACGTTCAAGCGCCAGCTAAAAAGCCTGGGATTTTCCTACGATTGGTCGCGGGAGATCGACACCACCGATGCGGACTACGTTCGCTGGACGCAGTGGATTTTTCTGAAACTGTTCGAGCGTGGCCTCGCCGTCCAGTCCGAAGTTCCCGTCAACTGGTGCGCCGAACTCGGCACCGTCTTGGCAAACGAAGAGGTCATCGACGGCAAGAGCGAGCGAGGCGGTTACTCCGTCGTGCGACTGCCTTTGCGCCAGTGGCTTCTTCGTATTACTGCGTATGCTGACCGGCTGGATGCGGACCTTGACGGCCTTGATTGGCCCGACACCAAGGGCAAGCAGCGCCACTGGATTGGTCGCAGCGAAGGTGCGGAGATTGACTTCGCCATCGAAGGTCACGATGCGTCAATGACGGTCTTCACGACGCGCCCCGACACGGTGACGGGCGTGACCTACGTGGTGCTGGCACCTGAACATTCGCTGGTGTCGAGGCTCACGACCGACGCGCAGCAGGCAGCCGTGAAGGCCTACATCGAGGAGACGAAATCGAAAAGCGACATGGAGCGCACCGATGTCGGGCGAACGAAAACAGGCGTCGCGACGGGCGCCTTCGCTGTCAATCCTGCGAACGGTTCGCGGGTGCCGGTGTGGGTCAGCGACTACGTGCTGGCGCATTACGGAACGGGAGCTGTCATGGCGGTTCCAGCCCACGACGTCCGCGATCATGCCTTCGCGAAGACCTTCGATTTGCCCATCGTGCAAGTCGTTCGCCGCGCCGATGGGGCCCTTCACGACTTCGACGCGGGCGCGTTTTGCGACGACGGGGTGTCCACGCCGCTCGATTCTTTCGCGCCAATTGACGCCGGAATCCCCAGTGCCGACGTGCGAACAGCTCTCGTGGCGTGGCTTGCAAATGCTGGAAAAGGGCGCGCCAAAGTGACTTACCGCCTTCGCGACTGGGTCTTTTCGAGGCAGCGCTACTGGGGCGAACCCATTCCAATCTACTTCCCCGTCGACTGCGCGGGCGACCCGCGCGCAGATGGTGCAGAATACACGGTTCACTTTGGGCAGCCTATCGCGGTGCCGGAGGCGGAGCTGCCCCTGCGTCTTCCGGAACTCGAAGACTACAAGCCCGGGCAAGACCCCGCGGGGCCCCTCGCCCGCGCCAAAGACTGGCGCTTTTTTCAAAAAGATGGCCGATGGTTCGCCCGCGAAACGAACACGATGCCCCAGTGGGCGGGGTCGTGCTGGTACTATTTGCGCTTTCTCGATCCGCGCAATATCGAGGAAATGTTCTCGCAAGAAGCCTACGACGCGTGGATGCCCGTGGACCTCTACGTGGGCGGGAGCGAGCACGCGGTGCTGCATCTTTTGTACGCACGTTTTTGGCACAAGGCCTTGTTCGACCTCGGCGTCGTGAAGCATCACGAGCCGTTTGTGAAGCTCGTTCACCAGGGAATGATCCTCGGCGAGAACGGCGAAAAAATGTCGAAGTCCCGCGGGAATGTGATCAACCCCGACGACGTCGTTACCTCGCATGGTGCCGATTCGCTGCGCATTTACGAGATGTTCATGGGGCCACTTGAGGCGGTAAAACCCTGGCAAATCAACGGCGTCGAGGGCGTGCGGCGCTTTCTTGATCGCGTGTGGACTCTTGGCGTTGGCGCGAGGAAGCCCCTCTCGGGCGACGCGATGGACGACGACACCAAGCGCGCTGTGCACAAGACGATCAAGAAAGTCACCGAAGACATCGCGGCGCTCCGCTTCAATACCGCCATCTCCGCGATGATGATTTTGGCGAAATACTTGCTCGGGCTCACCGCCGTGCCGCGCGCCGCTGTGGAGTCTCTGGTTCTGCTCTTGGCCCCGTTCGCGCCGCACATCGCCGAGGAGCTGTGGGAGCGGCTGGGGCGAGGGAATTCCCTCGCTTATGAGCCATGGCCCACCTTCGATGCAGCCCTCTGCGAAGACGCGGACATCGAAATCGGCGTGCAGGTCAACGGCAAGGCGCGGGGAGTTGTCAGGCTCGCGAAAGACGAGCCCCAGGAGAGCGCGACGAAAAAGGCTCTGGCCGACGCGCGCGTGAGTTCCTTCACCGACGGAAAAACCATCGCGAAGGTCATTTATGTGCCCGGGCGTATCCTGAATTTCATCGTCAAGTAGGCCTCGGCCCCGAAGCAATTCGGGGCTGCAAGAGCTCTTCGGCAGCCGGGCGCGCGCTCCAAAAGCGCAACCAGGGATGCCGATTGACTCTTTTCGGATGGCCGCTGGAGGCGTAGCGTCGGAGCCATGGAGGGCACGACGCTCCTGCACACATCCCTTGCTTCGGCTTCTCTGGGCTTGCTCGCCTTCGTCCTTTGGGCATGGCTGCGACCTCGCGGCGCGTCGCACCAAGGGGGCAGCCCCGCGGCAAAACCCCATCAAAATCCTGTACATACGCCGCTCAGGCCCGCAGACGCGAGCGGGGGCGATGCGGGCGCACCGCAACACGCGGAAGCCGCCGAGGCCCTCGACTTTTCGCACCACGACGACACCGCGCGCCACGAGGCGCTAAGCGGCGCGTCGCCAAACGTGGAGCCGTCCCCCGCGGCCGCGCACGACGCGGGGCACGCCGATGACGCCGAACACGCCGACGCTGGGGCCCCCGCGAGCAGCGCTGCGGACGACGACGACGCCGAAGTGACGATGCCCCACGCGCTGATTCTCGTCACCGCGCACGGGCGCACAGACCCGGGCCTCAAGCGAAAACACAACGAAGACGCGATGCTGCTCTTGGAGGCGCATCATCTCTTTTTGATCGCCGACGGCATGGGCCGGCACGCCGCGGGCGAGGTCGCAAGCCAACTCGCCGTCGACGCGGTGGGTTCGGCCTTCGTTACGGGCGACTATGGTCGCTTTGTTCGCGACCCGGGTCTGACGGAACGCGGCGCTCGACTTAAGCGGGCAATTGAGGTCGCCAACCAACGCGTTTTCGAAGAGGCGCACAACATCGACGCCTACGCGGGAATGGGCACAACCCTGGTTTCTGTCTACTTTTCGCTCAACAGAAAACGCGTGTATGTTGCACACGTCGGAGACAGCCGTTGTTACCGATTTCGCGCCAACACCCTGGAGCAACTGACCCAAGATCACACGCTTGAAGCAGCGGGAATTAAAGGTCCGACGGGCGGTTTTCTATCGCGGGCCGTTGGCATCGAAGAGAACGTCGAGATCGACGTGCGCAGCGAAAATATCGAACCCAACGACACCTTTCTGCTTTGCAGCGATGGCCTCTCGCGCATGGCAAACGACGGGGAAATTCAGGAGATCATCGCCGCCGAGAGCAATCTCCAGGTGGCCGTGCAGCGTCTCATCGACCTCGCCAATGCCCGCGGGGGCAAAGACAACGTGACGGTCATTTTGGTGCGTGCCGAAGAGCCGTCGTGGAAGGCCAACGACTGAGCGTGGTCCGAGAGGTTCGGCGAGCACAGGTGGCCAACCTCAAGGCGGTCTAAAGCGCAGCTGCCCGGCGGCTTGCGAGGGCGTCTTGCGCGAGGCGCACGAGTCTCATGGCGGGCGCGCGAGCCACCACGAAGACTGCGATGACGTAGCTCACGGCGCCCATCGCGGTTTCACCAAGCAGCGCGCTCATGGGCGAAAACCCTAGCGTTAGCAGCGGTGCGTGCGCCAAACGAACGATGACGACCATGGGCAAACACGCGAAAAAAGGACCGGCGACGGCCTGCAAAACCGCCCACGGCGAAGGCCCTCCATGGCGATGAACCGCAATCGCGCTGACGAGGGCGTGGGTGCCGAATGTGAGGCCAACGGCGCAACTTGCCACGTGCGGACCGAAGGGCGTGAGGGCGGGCATTGTGGTGAACAGCGCGACGACGAGCGAGAAACCGCTCGCCATGATGGCCCCGCCGAAACCTGCACCCTGCAAGTATGCGCCGAGGGCCCAACCGATGGGCCTCACGATCCCCACCGCCGACAAAATGGTGAGGTACGGTGCCACACCTTGCCAGCGCTCCGGAAGCACCGTTCCAACGACCGCCGGCGCCACCGCCGCGAGCCCCGCCGACAAGGGAAAAACCACCAAAGCCAGCAAAGCCAGCGCCTCCAAAAGCGCCCGCGGACGCTCCTCTGGAGGCAACATGCGAAAGCTCGGAAAGAGCACGTCGGCCACCTGTTCGCCGACCTGCGTCGCGGGAATATCGGCGACGTTGTAGCCCTGGTTATAAAGGCCCACAATCTCGGGACTGAAGGCCCGCGCCATGATCAAATTATCGCCGCGCCGCGACACGAGAATCATCGCGTGGTTGATCCAATAGGGAATTCCCAGGCGAACAATGGACAGCCAGCGGTGCATGGCCAAATGTTTGATCGTCAGCCATCGGGCGGCTGGCACCGGGCGCGCCATGACGAAGGCGTAGATGCACGATCGAATGACGTTCGCGACGACGACCGCCATGCCGCCCCAACCTAGACTCGCGAGCGCAACCGACGAAACCGTGTAGCTCAATTCGCTCGCGGTTCGGCCGAGACCAATCGCGCGAAACTCTAGGTTTTTTGCAAGTATTCGTTCGGGCACCGCGCCCACACGATCGATCGCCATCGAGAGCGCCAAACCCGGCAAGTAACTCGGAAGCGACGGACTATGCAGGAACCTCGCGAGGGGCGCTGAACACAGGGCAAGCATTCCGAGCGCGAGAAAACCGATGCCCAAAAAGAGCACGGTCACCTGCCCGGCATCGGCATCTTCTTCGCCCGGTTTTGACTCGCCCACGATAAGAAATTGCGTGAGCCCGAGGCCCGTCAATGCGTGGGCAAGGAGAGCCGCGGCGTGCGCGTTCGACACCTCGCCCATCGTCGCCGGGTCGATCAAATACGTGAGGTAAAGCGTACCAACAACGCCGATGAGCCTTGCACCAAGACTTGTCGCGATGGACCACAGAAAGCCCTTCGCGGCCTTCGCGGAGACCGACGCGCTCATCGCTGCCAACGTTGCGGAAATCGCATGGCCCGAATCTTACCGCGAACATCTGGAATCTGCGCGACCGCGATCGCGCGGGTGCGCGTTTGCTTCCCGTCAGCGAGTTCGTTGGCTAGGTAGCGCTTCATGCGAAACGTGCGCGTCGGACTCCTTGGCTGCGGTGTGGTGGGCGGCGGCGTTGTGAAACTCCTGCACGAGCATCGCGGGGAGTTTGAGGCCCGCCTCGGAGCCTCCATCGAACTCGTTAAAGTTGCGGTCCGCCCGGCCGATCTTGATCGCGTGTTGGGCGTCGATCGAGCCCTGCTCACAACGAACGTCCACGAGGTCGTCGACCTGGCCGATCTCGACGTGCTCGTGGAGGTGATGGGCGGCGTGCATCCCGCTTACGAATGCATTCATGCGGCGCTTTCGCGCGGGGTGTCCGTCGTGACGGCAAATAAAATGCTCCTCGCGGAGCGCGGCCCCGAACTGCTCGAACTCGCGCGATCGAAGAACGCGAGCCTCGCCTTTGAAGCGGCTGTGGGCGGCGGAATTCCAGTCATTCGCGTGCTCCGCGATTCGCTCTCCAGCGACACCGTCGAGAAGCTCGCGGGCATCGTGAACGGCACGTGCAACTTCGTTCTCACGCGCATGCGCGACGACGGCGCATCGTTCGCCGAGGCCCTTGCCGACGCGCAAGAACGGGGCTACGCGGAGGCCGATCCAACCCTCGACGTCGATGGTCACGATGCGGCTCACAAACTTGTAGTCCTCGCGATGTTGGCTTTCGGTGCCGAGGTCGAACACGCGGCGGTTCCTACAGAAGGCATTCGCGGGCTCGAGCCCATCGACCACGTTTTTGCCGCGCGTTTTGGTTACGCGATCAAACACCTGGCCATTGGTCGCGATCGCGGAACCGAAATCGAGCTGCGCGTGCACCCTGCCCTCGTGCGAAAAAATACGCCTCTCGCGAACGTCTCCGGCGTCCTCAACGCGGTGGCCCTCGAAGGCCGCGCGCTCGGGCCTTTGCTCCTCTCGGGGCGCGGCGCGGGCGCCTTGCCCACGGCCGTTTCCGTCGTCGCCGACGTACTCGATGCCGCCCAAGCGCGTCTCAACGGAAATGCGGGCGCGCTGGTACGAAGCATCCGCCTTTCGAAGCGGCCTATTGCGTCAATGGATAGCATCATGACGCAGTATTACCTGCGTTTTCCCGTACGAGATGAGCCCGGCGTCCTCTCGACCCTCACGGGAAAACTCGGCGAGCGCGGCGTGTCGATCGAACAAATGGTCCAAGACGGACGATCCGGCGACGGCAAACCCGTTCAAGTCGTTCTGACCACCCACGAATCACGCGAAAAGAATATTCGCGAGGCCTTGCACGCCATCGAGCAGCAAGGCTTTAGCCTCGGCAAGACGCAAGTTCTACGCATTGAAGCGCCCTAAAAAGCGCTCTCAAAGGCGAATGGCGGCGTCACCATTCACATGCGGCGTTCCATCGCACCCGCGATGGCCACCCTCAGGCCATCGTCGTCCACCCTCGCCAGCGCCTCCTGAAGGACCGTTGGCAGCGCTTTGCGGGGCAGTGCCCTGACTGTACGCCCAAGCTCCACGGGCGTCGTAATGGGCCCCACAGAGCCCACCTGAAACCGGAGCCGGGTCGTCTTCACGCCGTTCGCGAGGAGTCTGGCGCGGATGTCCTCCTGGAGGAAGCTCAACTCCTGCGACCACGACGCTGTCGAGGTGCAAACGACCAGGGTTCCGTCGGGCCAGAGCTTCAGCGGCCGCGTGCGTTCGGCGACCACTTTGCCGACGACCAACACCCAAAGGGCTTCATCGACGGCGGCGCGGGGAGGAAAGCGCTCCAGCCGCTCGACGCGCTCGACAATCGCCGAAAGGTGTTCGGCGCGTTCGAGCCTCGGCCGTCGGCGTGATGGGCGCTTCATGGCAGTCTTTTCGCCGTCAGCCAGCCCACGCAGGTCACGCAGGTCGCGCAGGTCACGCAGGTCACGCAGGTCACGCAGGTCACTGGGCGGCGAGCGCCGTTTCGACCCGCTCGGTTATCTCGACGCTCATCGGGTCGATGTTCGGCTCGAATCGCGCGATGACCTCGCCCTGGCGGTTCACGAGAAATTTCGTAAAGTTCCAGCGCACGTCGCCGGGCGTCGGGCCCGCGGCATCGGTGAGGGCGAGAAACACCGGATGCGCGCCTTCGCCCTTGGCCTTTACCTTCGCGAAAAGGTCAAAAGACACCTCGTAGCGGGCGGTGCAAAAGGTCTTGATTTCAGCCTCGCCGCCGGGTTCTTGGCCGCCGAAGTCGTTGGAAGGAAAGCCCAAAACGCGAAAACCCCGCGACCGGTAAGCGCGATGCAGCGCCTCCAGGCCCTTGTATTGGCCTGTGTAACCGCAGAGCGACGCGACATTCACGACCAGAAGAACCTCTCCGGCGTATGCGTCGAGCGTTTTCACTGCTCCATCGATGGTCTTTGCCGTCAGTTCGTGAATCGACACTGGTGATGCCTCCGCGCGTGAGCCCGCAGCATGCCTTACGAAGCGCGTCGGCGGGCACTCTTTTTTCGCGCCGCACCACGATTTGGGATGCCTCGCCCGGCCGCCCGCAAACAAGAGCCGCATACCTCAGCTAGATAGCAACTGGATGCCAGATGGTTTTCGGCTCGATCCACCGTTCGATGGCGGAAAGCCCCTGCCCGCGCGGCGTGTAGAGCCGCTCGACGAAAACGTGGCCCTCGCCCTTGACGCGCTTGATGCTGCCCGCGCCCAAACGCTCGACGTCGATGAGGGTTTGCGGCACGTCCGCGACCACGTGAATTGCGGCGACCTCGCGGTGCTTGGCAAGCTCGGTGGCAAGCTCGGCGCTGGGCCCCGAAAGAATGTTCACGACGCCCGCTGGCACATCGCTCGTGGCAAGAAGTTCGCCGAGCACGAGGCCCACCAAAGGCCTGCATTCGCTCGTGATCACGACGACCACATTGCCGCCCACAAGCGCCGGAAGCGCCATCGACAAGAGCCCGAGAAGCGGCGCCTCTTCGGGTGCCACGACGCCAACGACGCCCATCGACTCGGGCAGCGTGAAGACGAAGTGCGGCCCGCCTGTGGGATTCGCGCTCGCCAGCAGCGATTGGTACTTGTCGGTAAAGCCTGCATAGTACACGCATCGATCAATGGATGCCTCGATCTCGACCTTCGCGTCGCCCGCCGATGAACCGCTGCGCACAAGCTGCTGGTGCAACTCTTCGCGGCGGGCCTCGAGCATTTCGGCGATGCGGTAAAGAATCTGCCCACGGTTCGTGGCGGTGCGCTCTGCCCAGCCTTTCCACGCACCCGCGGCGACGCGGACGGCCTCGCGAAGGTCTTTGCGCGAAGCCCGGGGAGCGTTCACGTGGTGGGCGTCGGCAGAATCAATGGCAGTCGTCACGGGGTAGGTTCTTCCGGACTCGGGGCGAATAAAAGCGCCGCCGACGAAAAATTTGTAGGTCTTGGCGACAGCGAGGCGCTGGCCGGCATCATGGCTCACGTCGTTCATCCGTCGATCTCCACGTAAGCGCTGAGGCCCTGACGGCCACCCTCGCGGCCAAATCCGCTTTCTTTCAAGCCCCCAAAGGGCGCCGACGGATCAAATTTATTGAAGGTGTTCGCCCAGACGACGCCCGCGCGCAGGCGCTGCGCCATCCAAAAACTCTTCGAGCCTTTGGACGTCCACACGCCGGCGGACAGCCCGTACATCGTGTTGTTTGCCTTCTCGACGGCTTCGTCGGCGGTGCGAAACGTGAGCACCGAAAGCACGGGGCCAAAAATTTCTTCGCGCGCGATGCGGTGCGAGCTCGTAACGCCGGTGAAAATAGTTGGCGAGAACCAGAAGCCTTTGCCAGGCAATTCGCAGGGTGCCGACCAACGCTCCGCGCCCTCTTCTTCGCCCGATTTCACGAGGCCTTCGATGGTCTTGAGTTGGGCCTCGGAGTTGATGGCCCCGATGTCGGTGTTTTTGTCGAGCGGATCTCCGACGCGCAACGTGCGCATGCGATCTTTGAGCTTTTCAATCAGCTCGCCCGCGACGGACTCTTCGACGAGCAGGCGCGAGCCCGCGCAGCACACGTGGCCCTGATTGAAAAAGATTGCCCCGATAATTCCCTCGATGGCCTGATCGATCGGGGCATCGGCGAAAACGATGTTCGCGGCCTTTCCGCCGAGTTCGAGCGTGAGCTTTTTGCCCGAACCCGCGGTGGCAGCCTGAATGCGCCGGCCCACCTCGGTGCTGCCCGTGAAGGCCACTTTTTTTACGCGCGGGTGCGATGCGAGCGCCGCGCCCGTGGCCCCCGCCCCGGTGATGATATTTACGAGCCCCGGCGGCAGTTCGATTTCTTGGCAAATACGTGCAAGGTGCAACGCTGTCAGCGACGTTGTTTCGGCGGGTTTCAAGACCACCGCGTTGCCGCACGCGAGCGCCGGGGCGATCTTCCACGCGGCCATAAGCAGAGGAAAATTCCAGGGAATGATCTGCCCAGCTACGCCAAGTGGCCGGTACGCGCGGCCCTGAAAAGCGAGGTCCAGTTTGTCGGCCCAACCCGCGTGGTAAAAAAGGTGCGCACACACGAGGGGCAGGTCGACGTCGCGCGATTCTTTGATGGGTTTTCCGCCATCGAGAGACTCCAGAATCGCCAGTTCGCGCGACCGCTCTTGCACCGCGCGGGCCAAGCGAAACAGGTACTTGGAACGCTCGCCGGGCCGCAGCGCGATCCACGCCCGCTGGGCCTCTTCGGCCGCTGCCACCGCGGCGTCGACGTCGGTGTCGTCGGCCTCGGCGACCTCCGCGAGAACCTCTTCGGTCGACGGGCTGATCGTGGGAAAATACCGCCCCGAGTGCGGAGCCACGAACTTGCCGCCGATGAAGAGTTCGTAGCGCGACTGAATCTTCACCCAATCGCGGGCCTCCGGAGCGGGGGCGTAATCCCACTTGGAGCCAAACTCGAACAGGGAACCGGTGGTCTGGGAGGCGTCTTTCATCGGGCGAGGACCTGAAGGCTTGAGGGGCGTTGAAAAGCCTGCAATTTACAGAAATACGTTGTATGTGTGATAGGTTACTACAAGTATACGTTTAGCCGCTAAGAATGCCTCGACCCGCCATTTGTTCTGCATTTCCGCTGAAACAACATGGGCTGGCTGCGACGGCTGCGCGTCAGTCGCGGGAAAAGTCGTCGTCCGCGTGGTAGACGCCTAGGCGATCTTTTTCGAGCTGGAGGAGCACGTCGTTGAGCAGTGCGCTCGCCCCGAAACGGAACAAATGGGGAGACAGCCAGTCGTCGCCGAGGGTTTCTTTGACCATGACGAGATACGCGAGCGCCTGCTTGGCGTGCCGCACCCCGCCCGCGGGCTTCATGCCAATTTTGATGCCGGTCTTGCGGTAGTGGTCGGCGATGGCTTGCAGCATGACCAACACGACCCCGGGAGTTGCTGCAGGTTGCACCTTTCCCGTGGAGGTCTTGATGAAGTCGGCCCCCGCGGCAATGGCCAAATCGCTGGCGGCGCGCACCAAATCGTAGCTGCCAAGTTCGCCGGTCTCGAGAATAACCTTGAGGTGCGCCTTGCCGCTTGCCTCCTTGGTGGCCGCGATTTCGTCGAAAACCTTGGCGTAGTGCCCACTCAAAAACGCGCCCCGATCGATCACCATGTCGATCTCGTCGGCACCGAAATCGACCGCTCGGCGGACGTCGTCGAGCTTGATCGAGAGGGGCGAGAGGCCGCTCGGAAATGCCGTGGCGACGCTTGCAATCTGCACGGATGTTCCGGCGAGCTCGCGCTTGGCCACGGGTACAAGGTTTGGGTAGACGCAGACCGCCGCGCACGAGGGAACCGACGGGTCGCGATCGAGGGGCCTGAGGGCCTTGCGGCACAGGGCCTCCACCTTGCCAGCCGTGTCTTTTCCCTCAAGACTCGTGAGGTCCATCATGGAAATCGCTAGGCGCAATCCGCGAACCTTCGAAGCCTTTTTTAGGGACCGCTTCGAAAACGAGGCGGCGCGCTCCTCGACCATCACGCGGTCGATTCTCGGGGCGCTCGCAATGATGGTTGCGGGGACATGGACGGCGGTGTTGGCATTCATGGCGTCGTGGGCGTCGGTTGAAGGGGCACGATGGGCGTCGGTCGTGAGGCAGCTCGGCGCAAAAAAAAGACCGCGCCCGAAGGCACGGCCTGGGAGGCTTGGAGTTTACATGGGCTTTTCGCCCAGCGGTGATCAAACCATCGGCGATTCAACCGCAAAAACCCTATGCCAGCACGAAACTACGAAAGCCTTTAGGCCGTGCGGGGCCCAGCGGCGTCCATCTTCGCGCGCTTGCGACGACGACGGGCGGCTTCGGCCTGCTTCTTCCGGCGCTTGACGCTCGGCTTCATGTAGTGGCGGCGAAGCTTAAGTTCACGAAGAACTCCCTCGCTGGCAAGCTTTCGCTTGAGTAGCTTGATAGCCCGCTCCACACCTTTTTCGGTGACGGGTACTTCAAGCGGCTTGCACTGAACGGCATCGACATTCATCCGTAACGGCTCCTGTTCCCTTTCGAAGGAAACGCGGCAAGTACCACGGGTCTCCGCGAGGATGCAAGCATTCCCGCTGCGTGTGGACCGAATTTCCCTTTGTTACTTCCGTGCTTGCTATCGGGCGGCGAAAAGAGCATGAAGGGCCGGGTTGGCCGAAGTGGCGGAATGGCAGACGCAGCGGACTCAAAATCCGCCGCCCTCTGGGCGTGAGGGTTCGAGTCCCTCCTTCGGTACTCAAGATTGGTGGCAGGCTTTGGCCAGGCAGCCGGCAGGCTCGGGCCAGGCAGCCAGCAGGCTTTGGCCAAATCAGGTCGTGCGTAAAGTGCGCGTAAAGCCAGTGTAAAGCCCAGCGGCCAGCCAGACTCCAAGGTGGCTGGCGCGGGGTTTGGTGCTAACGGATCGCCCATGAAACGACCGTCACCCGGGCTGGGCGCGCCACGTTTTCCTGGGCTCTCGCCGCGGTTTTTCGGTGTCACCCGGGCCTTGGCCGTTACCGTCGCAGTGGGGGCCGTGCTCTCGGGCTGCACCGCCGACGGCAAATCGGCGGCCGCGCGCGCAAAATTCCAGGCAGAAGAGCTCGTTCACGTCATTGACACTGACGTCGACGGGCTTCGTCGCGGGCTTCCGCTTGGGGCCGCAGACCTCGGAAATGCGCTGTACGTCACGGGAAAAACCGAGCCGGTCGAAGCGGCCGATGTACGCAAAGGACTTCGCCGCATTCGCGTCGTTATTCCAGCCCTACGCGAATCTCAGTCGAACTTCATGACCCTGGCGACCCTCGATGGCGTGGGAATTCGCAGCGATCTTGAGGAAGACCGCATGGCTGGGCGTAAATTGTTTGACATTTTTAAGAATTTGGAGGGCACAAAGGCCGAGGCCTTTTCGGCGGCGGTTGGCACGTTCGACACGCCCGGCGGTCCCATGGTCGACGACGATTTCGCGGCGATGGTCCCCGTTGTTCACGGAGGCGAGGTGCGGTCTTTTTTGATCGCGGGCTGGAGCTTTCGGTCCTTCGCGCGGCACCTGCAAAACGAGGCAGAACGGCTCATGACCGAGAAGCGCAAAGACCACCGCGAGACCGACAAGGCACCCGTGCTCTACGTGGCAATTGCCGACGATCGCGGAACTTTTGGCGGCCCCACCACACCCAAGGTTAACCTCGCGGCGCTCCAAGCTTTGGCACCCACGACCCTTCCGAGTGGATCGTCGGGAACCCTGGAAATCGAGGGGCGCAGCTTCGGTTGGTCCGTCGCAAAAGCACCGGCCCTCGGTGAGCGCGTGGCGGTCGTCGTGCTGCGAAGCGACCTGTGACCGCGGCCCACGCTTCGGCGGTGGTTGCCGGGTGCGCGCTTCTGGCTGTCGCGGTCACGGTGGCCGGCTCCATCTTGGCGCCGACATCGGCTTTTGTGCTGGCTGCACTCATTTCCATGGGCGCGCTCGCGGGCGCGGTGCACGCGATTGGGCGAACGCATCCCGGGCCGTAAACGGCGGTGCGCGCCCACTATTTCGACCCCTCGGCGGAACCGAAGAAACCTTTTCGTCGAGGGTCTTGCTAGGCTCGACCCATGCCTCGGTTTGCTGCGATTGATGTGGGCTCCAACGCCATCCGCCTCCGCGTCGTCGATGCGCAGGCACCTACCGCGACCCGAGAAGAGCGCGCGCGCCTTGCTCTAGCAACGGGCATACGCGAGACCCCAAGCCCCTTCCGCGAGGTGACGAGCTCACGCGCCGCGGTGAGGCTCGGTGCCGAGGTATTTGTCTCGGGTCGACTCACGCCCCAATCCGTGCAGCTTGCATGCGCTGCCTTTCGCGAATTTCGCGACGTGATGGACGGCGTCAAAGTTGATGCGTCCCGCGCCATCGCCACGAGTGCGGTGCGCGAGGCCGACAACGGGGCCACGCTCGCGGATCGGGCTCGCCGCGAAACAGGCATTGAGCTGGCGATTATCGAGGGTGCCGAGGAGGCGCGGCTCATTCAGCTCGCGGTGACCCGCAGGCTTTTTCTCGATGATCTGCGGGTCCTTCTGGTGGACGTCGGCGGCGGCTCAACGGAACTCACGGTTCTCGAAAACGGGCGAACAACGTTCTCCATTTCGCTTCCGCTCGGCACCGTGCGCCTCCTCGAAACCTACCTTCGCGGGCGAACGACTATCGGTGCCGACGAGCGCCGCCTCGTGAGCGAAGGCATCGAGCGGGCCCTCGATGAGGCCGGCGACATCCTTCGAACAACCAAGTTTGACGCCTTCATCGGCACCGGCGGCAACATCGATACCTTGGTCGAACTTTGTCCGCTTCCAGGCGGATTTGCAGGCTGCGCGCGGGCGATCGACGCCGCCGCAGCCGCCGCTCTCCTTGACGAATTGGTCGGACTCACCGTCGATGAACGCCGCGATCGTTACAAGCTTCGCCCCGACCGCGCCGATACCATCGTCACGGCCACGGCCATCTTCACGAGCATCGCGAACCGCATTGGGCTGCCCGCCATTGTGGCCCCAGGGGTTGGCCTCAAAGAGGGCATTCTTGAGGAACTATCCGACAAATATTTCAAAGTCTGGAGCCACGACGACGAAGACCGCGCGATTCTCGACGCCTGCGTGCGCCTCGGGGAACGGTTTCATTTCGACCGCGCCCATGGCGAGCGCGTGGCCGGTTTTGCCCTCCAGCTTTTCACCGATCTCGAAGACCTCCACGGCTTCGATCGGCGCGACGGCCTTCTCCTTCGGGCCGCCGCCATCTTGCACGACGTGGGCGATTTTGTTCGCTACGACGGCCACCACAAGCATTCGCAGTATATCATTCAAAACTCTGATATCATGGGACTTTCTACCGACGAGAGAACCCTCGTCGCCAACCTCGCGCGCTACCACCGCAAGAGCACGCCGGACCAAAGTCACGCCAATTTTCGTGAGCTTGATCGCGCCTCGCGAGGCAAGGTTCGCGGCCTCGCGTCGCTTCTCCGCATCTGCGACGCCCTCGATCGCGAGCACCGCGGAAAGGTGCAGTTTGCACGCGCCAAAGTCGACCGCAACGCCGGAAAACTATGGCTCATGATCGAGGGTGCCGACGACCGCGAACTCGAAGAATGGACGGTGCGAAAAAAGAGCGACCTCTTTCGCGAGGTCTACGATTTGGAGGTTGTGACGACGCCGTGGCGCGGCGATATTCCTTGAATTCCGTGCTTTTTTCCAGGCGCGCGTGTCTTACGGGCGCAGCGGCTTTGCTCGTCGCAGGCTCCCCGCGTGAGAGCTCCGCGAGCGCCACAGCCTTCGAACCTCGCGGGCTCCGGCTTCGCCAAGACGACGCCGGCTGCGACGCCTCGGTGTTGGCCACCATCTCGCGCGAGCTCGAACGACGGACCAGCGCGGCGGTGGTCCGCGAGCCGAGCGTGATTGAGCCCGCGAGCGCGTC
>CAMCKZ010000062.1 GCA_945875545.1 Polyangium aurulentum
TTCGAGGGCACCCAGAATATCGGCGACCATCGTCGCGGTGTCTTCGAGGCCGCACGCCACGCGCACAAGGCCTTCTTCAATGCCCAGAGCGGCTCGCCCTTCGGGGCCTTGTTCAAAATAACTCATGAGGGCCACCGGCTCGATGAGCGTTTGTGGGCCGCCGAAACTGGGCCCAATGCGTGCAATCTGCACGCTATCGCACACGAGGCGAGCGCCGGCCAACCCGCCCGCACTGACGAAGCTCACAATGCCTCCGGTGCTGGAAAACAGACGCTTTGCCACTTCGTGATCCGGGTGACTCTCGAGGCTCGGATGATGAACGCGCACGACCCGGGCGTGCCCTTCGAGCGCCCGCGCGAGCGCAACCCCCGACGCCACATGGCGCTCCATGCGCAGCACAAGGGTATCAAGTCCTCGCGCGATCAAAAAAGCCGCGTGGGGGTCCAGCATCGCGCCCGTCGCGCCGCGCAGCTCGCGCACGATGGACACCACATCGCGGGAGCCCGCCACGCACCCGCCAAGAACGTCGTGATGGCCCGCCAGGTATTTCGTTGCACTCTGCACAGATAGATCGGCCCCGTGTTCGAGCGGCCGAAACCCCAGCGGGCTTGCCAAGGTCGCATCGACGATGAGCTTCGCGCCACGTGTTTTGTGAACGATCGCGGCCACGGCCTCAAGATCCGCGCAACGCAAATACGGATTCGTCGGTGCCTCGCCCAGCACAATGCGCGTTTCGGGGCGCATGGCGGCTTCGAGCTCCGCCAGATTGCCCGAATCGACCACCGTCGAAGTGACCCCAAATCGACCGAGCGTTTTTGTGACAAACTCACGAGTCTTACGATAACCATCTTTAAACAATACGATATGCTGCCCTGCCCTACACAGCGACAGGATCGTGGTTGTCATGGCAGCCATACCGCTCGAAAACATCAGGGCGTCGGTGGCACCCTCGAGGGCGGCAATGCGGCACTCCAGGGCGTTGACCGTCGGATTTCCGTAACGCCCGTACTCGCCACGGTCTTCGTTTTCGTGGTCGCCTTCGAAAAACGAGACGAGCTCGCCCGTGGTGCGAAAGACGAAGGTCGAGGTCTGAACGATCGGCACGGGAACGCCATCGCCGGGCACAAACCGCGGTCGCCCATCGTGAATCAGGGAAGTGGATGTGGGCGCGGGGCGCTTGGTCGTCATGGTTCGCTGTCTCCAGAAATACGCAAAACCGCTGCCAGCTCGGGCACCGCGAAGGAGACAACGCTCTCGGCAATTCTGCGGCGTCCCTTCAAGAAATAGTGTTCAAAACCCTCAAAAAGCTCAAGGGTGGCCCCGAGCTCCACGGCGAGCAATTGCGCCTCTTCAACGCTGCAAAAGTCGTCTTCGGTGCCAAGAAACATCGCCATTCGCCCCTGAAAACGAGCGGCGTCTTCGCGCACAAACGTAAAGAGGCGCACCGCCGGGGCGATGAGACCCACGCGCTCAATGCCGCCCTCCATGGCCGCACCCCGGAGACCCACCCACGTGCCAAACGAGAAGCCCACGAGGCTGATAGGCGCGTCTTGGCCGACGTTGGCCCGTAGCTCCCGTATCGCCGCGCGCACGTCGTTAACCTCCCCTGGGCCGCCTCCGTAGGCCCCCTCGCTGCCGGGCACACCTCGGTAGTTGAAACGCAAGACGGCCGTGGTCTCTTGGGCCCGTTCCGCGAGGACCTTCGCGATCGCGAAGATAACTGCAGAATGCATGGTTCCGCCGTAAAGCGGATGGGGGTGACAGAGCACCACGCCGCGCGACGGATTTCGTGGAAGTCGCAGGGCACCGGCCAGCGAGGGCTCGCCGGAAAGCCCCGGAATAACGAGACTCGCCTCGCCAGAAACAAAAACTTCCGGAGAGCGCGCAGGGCTCGCAGGCGGCTCCGGCAGGTGAAAAACGCGTGCCATGGGGCGCAGCGTTAGAACGAGTATTCGCTGAGCGCCACCTCGGTTGCGCGCCGTCTCCTCAGATGCCGGTGCCGGGCTGCCTCATCGGCCCCGTCAGCCCTCTCCGTCAACGCTTTCGGTCAACGCTTTCGGTCAACGCTTTCGGTCAACCTTCGACGTCTTTTTCTTCGACGAGTTGCACGTCGGTCACCATCACGTGGCGATCAACGTGCTTGGCAAAATCGACGAGGGTGAGCGCTGCGATGGTGGCCGCCACCATGGCCTCGGTATCGACACCGCTCTTTTCGACCGCATCGACCGTCGCCCGAATCACGATGCTTCCGGTGCCGTAATCGGCGTGGCAGACGACCTCGACGCGCGTAATTGGCGACGGGTAACAAAGCGGCAAAAGCTGCGAGGCATGCTTGCCTGCCTGAATGCCGGCGATGCGCGCCATGGCAAACATTTGGTCGGGGGTGTTCTCTCCGCCAAGGAAAAGCGCTAGGGATTCTGGTCGCATTTGCACGCGGGCCGAGGCCACCGCCCGGTGGGTGGAGACCATGCGAAAGTGACCGGCACCTGCCGCAGCAGCCACGGCAACAACAGGTTCAGGGCGACGAAAAAGCCCATCGTAGAAACGGGGAAGGCGCTCCGGCGGGCCCTCTTTGAGCACGAGAACAAACACGAAACGATCAAGCGGCCGAAGCTCGGCCCACTGGGTGTTTTCGAGCGGCCTATCGGCGCCGAGTCGTTCGAGCAAATCTGCCGGAACTTCATCGACGGGCGGATCGGTCACCGCATCGCCCCAATCGGAAGGCGGGTTCGCCTTGTGCGTGACGTCTTGAACCTTCGCGCGGTCCAGCGTGGCCTTGCAGCCCTCGACGACGACCGTCCGGCGATCGGCAAGCGTAAGGCTCTTCCAACCCTCTGGCGTCAGCAATTCGCCGGCGATCATTAACGCGCGCCGTGCCGCGAGAGGCATAACCCCGAGGTCGCGCTTCTCACCCTCGGAGTCGTAAAGTTGAATGTTGTTTTCAGCCATCAGTCAGTGCCCATGCTCCAGCAGAAACCAGCAGAACGAAGACGATACCAGAGCTTGCGGGCTCTCGACCACCGTCTCAGGACGACGCGCGGTGCTTGTTCGCCAAGGCAACTATTTCGTCAAATAGTCCCGCGATCCCGATGCGCGCCGACTTCTTCGGATCGGGCTCCGTACGGTCCTTGACTTCCGCAACGCCCTCGGCCCAGCTCTTTCCGCCGAGGGTAATTCGCAGCGGGCACCCGACCAAATCCGCATCTTTGAACTTCACGCCCGGGCGCTCATCGCGGTCGTCCCAGAGCACGTCGAGGCCGACGGCGGTCAGCTGGTCGTGAAGTTTTTCGGCCGCTGCATTCACGGCTTCGTCGACACCCAACGTGCAAATATGCACGTGATACGGTGCGAGGGACCAGGGCCATGCAATGCCCGAGGTATCGTTGTGTTGCTCGACGGCGGCGGCCACGAGACGTGAAACCCCAATGCCGTAGCAGCCCATCACCAGGGGTTTCGGCAATCCATCGCGGTCGATGAACGTGGCTCCCATTTTCGCTGAGTAGTGCGTGCCCAGAATGAAAATGTGCCCGGCCTCAATACCCTTGTAGACTGCAAGCTTACCGCTGCATCGTGGACAGGCGTCTCCGGCTCCAACCTTTCGCAGGCGCGCAACCTGGCCTTCAAAGTCTTTGCCGAAGGTGACCCCGACCAAATGTTGGTCGGCCTCGTTGGCACCGGCGACACCATCGACCACCGCCGCTGCGTCGGTATCAACAATGATCTTGCCTGCAAATCCGCAGGGGCCGGCGAATCCGACGGGGGCCCCCGTAACCTTCTTGACTTCTTCTTCCGTCGCAAGCTCGCACTCTTGCGTTCCGACAAGCTTCGCAACAGCGATCTCGTTTAGTTCGTGGTCGCCTCGCACGATCACGAGCACCGGGCCCTCGGCACCACGCACGACGATGGACTTCAGAAAGCGTTCTTTCGGGAGCTTCAGAAACTTAGATACAGCCTCGATGGTGCCGACCTTGGGCGTTTGAACCTTTTCGGGCCGGCCACTTCCGCCCTCGGCGCGGGCTACGTCCACGGTCTCGGCCACTTCCACATTTGCTGCGTATTCGCAGGCTGTACACGCCACGATGTCGTCTTCACCGGAGTCTGCGAGCACCTGAAATTCGGCGCTGGTGGACCCGCCCATTGCGCCGGAATCGGCCTGGACCATGCGGTAATCAAGGCCCATGCGATCAAAAATGCGGCGGTAGGCGACCCTCATCGTTTCGTAGCTCGCGCGCGCGCCGGCCTCGTCGGCATCGAAAGAGTACGCGTCTTTCATGACGAACTCGCGGCACCGAAGCAGCCCTCCCCTCGCCCGCGGCTCGTCGCGGTACTTGGCCTGAACCTGGTAAAGGTTTTTTGGCAGGTCGCGGTAGCTGCGAATTTCGCGCCGTGCGATGTCGGTCACGACCTCCTCGTGGGTCGGGCCCAAGTGGTAGTCGCCGCCCTTGCGGTCTTTCATGCGAAAGAGGGTGTCTCCAAACCGATCCCATCGCCCGGTCTCTTCAAAGAGTTCTCTTGGAAGGAGCGCCGGCATGAGAATTTCCAGGGCGCCAGCTCGATCCATCTCGTGTCGAACAATGCCCTCTACGCGGCGCAATACCCGCAGACCGAGGGGCAAGTACTCGTAGATTCCGGCACCAACGCGGCGCACGTAACCGGCGCGCAGAAGCAAGGCCGTCGATACATTGTGCGCATCGCTGGGGGCTTCTTTGAGCGTCGGAATGAGGGCACGAGAAAAACGCATGGGCCACGCGCTAATACGAAAAGCGAGCAGATTGAATCGGCAAGGCGCCGTTGCTCCGTGTTTCTGAGGGTTTGTCTAGGGCCGAGAAAACCAAGACAGCTCGATGAGTTTCGGGGCCACGGTGCCCTCGTTCAACAGCCGATCGTGAAAGCGTTTGAGCGAAAAACTTGAGCCCTCGAGGCGGCGTGTTTCCTCGCGCAGCGAGCGAATTTGCTCGCGCCCAACCAAGTACGAGAGGGGCTGCGTGGGCGACTCGCTGTAGCGCCGCACCTCGCTGGCCGCGAGAGCGCGCTCCAGATGAACGCGCTCCACAAGAAAGTTTTCGGCCGCCTCAAGGGTCATGTCACCCGTGTGCATCGCGACGTCGATAACGACGCGGGCCGCACGCACGAGCGTCCACTCGAGCTGCATCATGCGCTCGTGAGGCGCGTAGTACCCGAGTTCGGCCATCAGCTCCTCGGCGTACAGCGCCCAGCCCTCGGAAGAAATAGACGGCCCCGTAGCCTTGCGCACAAGCGACGGATGACGCCGCGCAATGGACAGCTGCAAGTGATGGCCGGGGTACGCCTCGTGCACCGCGGTATCGACCAAATCGCCAAGGTCGCTTTCGCGAAGCCACTCTTCTTGCTGGGAATTCGGCCACGAAACGTCGACCGGTGTCACAAAAAAGAAGCCCCGCGTGGCGGCGTCAAAGGGCGACGGTGCCTCGTAAGAAGCGAACGTCGTCGCCCGAAGAAAGGGCGGAGTTTCTTCTACAACCAAGTCGTCACCGGGCGGAAAAGTCATCACGTCTTTGGCGAGCAAGAACGCCCGCGCGCGCGCGACCTCACGGCGGTAACTCGGCACAAGCTCGCCCGCCGTAGGGTGCTGAGACTTCATCGCGGCGACCACTTCGGACCAGTGCCGGGCCTTGGGATCCACGGCGTGCGCCAGCGTGGCCATCGACGCCTCTGTTTCCGCCATGACCCGACGACCGAGCGCATCGAGGTCTGCGGGCGTGTCGTCGATGGCGTAATTGCTCTTCAAAAGGCCGGAAAACACCGCGTGTCCTGCCGCGAAGCTCCCCTTCGAGCGCGGAAGCAAATCGGCCTCAAGCCACCGGGCAAACTCTTCATAGGCCGAGCGCGCCGCCGAAATATCTTGTGCAGACTGCACCTTTTCATTGGGCAGTGCGCCGTCGATAAAGGCCTTCATGGAGTCGAACATGGCACCCGCGGACGTCGCCTTGCCGATGGCGATTCGCGTCCACGGGGCGGGCGGATTGTCGAGGGTCGCCCGCGCTCCCGCGAGCATCGGCGGAATGGCGCGGAGGCGCCGAATCATGGTGGCTGCGCGCGATTCCGGCGTTCCGTAGTCGGTGGTGACCATGCGAAAAAGCACGCCCAACGGCTCGCAGTACACATCGGGCATCCGCCGGTGCGGCGCGACTTTCTCACGCACAAGAATGTCTGCCTCAAGGACGCCGCGAAGAATACCGAGGTCGATGGCGTCCGCGTCGCGGCCGTTGAGGCTGGTTTCAAAAGCGCGCACATCGGCCAGAAGCAGTTTCTCCGCGTCGATGAGGGCGCGCACACCGTGTTCCGTGCGATCATCAAGCCTGTCGTCGTGCGCATGGAGACCCAGTGCCGAGGCGCTTTCCGGCGACCAGCGCAGTAGAAACCCCAGGTATTCCTCAGCGATTCGCCCTGCCGAAGAGGTCTGCACCGGGAGCGCCGCGAGGCCCGGATGGCGAATCGCCGTGGGCCTTCGCGAGCATGCGGGCAGCGCAGAAAAGACCAAACCGATGGCCGCAAACAGGATCGTTCTCGTGAGCATCCGTGTGCCATACGACAGCTTGACGGCGGCTAGAAGTGCGATGGCAAACGCGGACGCTCCCAAAGCTAGTGCAGCGAGGCACGCCTGTTTGAGAAAAGAGGGCGCTGTATTTCGACGAGCCGAAGCGACGATTTGGGGCGGTTCCCCGTTTCCCAGCGTCCACCTACGCGACCAATTCTCGTCGTGCCCCGGGCCGTGGGCGTGTGCCCGTCGTTCAGCGCTTGCGAGAAGCCACTTTGGCGCTCGGTGGCCTACGCGTCGGGACTCTCGTCGTACGCCGGGCACATGCGATCGACAAGGTAACTTGCTACGTCCGAGGGCTTGGTACCCGGGCCGAACCCGGCCTCGAAGCCCAGCTCAAGACCCAGCGCGTGGTCGACGCGAGGGCCGCCGAAGAGGCAGATGACCTTGTCTCGCAGGCCCTGCGCCTTCAGCATTTCGATCAGCGCCTCGCCGTTTTCTTTGTGGCAATTGCGCTGCGTGATGACCTGGCTCACGAGGATCGCGTCGGCCCCGACGGCCCGGGCTCGCTCGATGAGAAACTCGTTTTCGACTTGGGCACCGAGGTTGTAGGCCTCAAACCCCTTGTAGCTCTCAAGGCCCTTGTCTCCGGATATTCCCTTGTAATTGATGATCGCATCGATGCCGACCGTGTGCGCGTCGCTTCCGGTGCAAGCGCCCACCAACACAATTTTACGGCCCAATTTCTTGATGCGCTTCTCGATGACGTCGCGGGTCATCGTCACCGTGGTGACCTCGGGAACCTCGATCTGGCCCGGGTTCACCGTGTGCTTGGAGTGACCATATACAACGAAATACGAAAACCCCTCGGCGGCTTCTTCCATCGTGGTCACGAGGGGGTCCGCAAGCCCGTGGGCCTCCGCAAACTGCTTGGCAGCCTCGCGAGCCCGGGCGCACGGCGTGACGCGCAGCACGAAGCTCATCTGCACCATGCCGTCGCCCTCGCGGTCGCCGTAAGCCTTGATCGGGTGGTTCGGTAGTTCAATCATGGGTCAGGCCTCCAGCGCTTCCAAGACGGGATTCACGTAGTTATCGCTGCGCCGAACCACCCCCGCGTACCCTTTGCCGCCCGTGCGCGTGCGCTTGATGTCGCCGAAAGCCCCGCGACCGATGGCCTCCCAAATGCCGTCGCGCGCTACGCCCTCGAGCATCGTCAGCGCCTCGTCGAGAACGAGTTCCGCACGCGCCGACACGATGCCGCCCGTTCGGAATTCGATCTCGTCGCCGAGATTTTTACATGTATTGTGCACATACGTAGTCGCCTTGAGGGACAGGTAGCGATCGGCGAGCATGGGGTTGTGCACGGCCTCGCTGAACATGCCGAGAAGCTGGATGCTCTGTTTGGTGACGATGCCCACGAGGCTGAACATGGCGTCGTGGACATGGGCCTGGAAGATGTCGCCGGTCTTGAATTTTGTGGGCGGCATCCACTTGATGGGGTGCGTTGGGAAGATTTGCCGAACGAGCTGGGCCTGGGCTATTTCCAGGAGAAAACTGTTTTCGATCGATGGATCGATCTCGTAGGCGTGCCCTAGGCCCATCTGTTCGTTCTTGAGACCGGCGCGCAGCGCAAAGGCTTCGTTCACAAACTGAGACGCCAAAACCGTGTGCGCCTTTTCGACCGCATCGGCCGTCGTGAGGTAGTTATCTTCGCCCGTGTTGATGACGATTCCGGCGCGGGCAATGAAGCGCCGCGAGACGTATTGATCGACGAACGTGCGGCACATGTTGATGTCGCGAAAAAGAATGCCGTACATCGCATCGTTGAGAAGCATGTCGAGCCCCTCGACGGCCGCCATCCAGGCAATTTCCGCCATGCAGAGACCCGACGAGTAGTTCGTTTGCTGCACGTAATGGCCGTAACGCGCGGAAGCTTCGTTCGTAGCGGCCCGAATGATTCTAAAATTCTCCTGCGTCGCGAAGGTTCCGCCGAAGCCCTCCGTCGTCGCGCCGTGGGGCACAAAATCGAGGAGCGATTGCGCCGTGGCACGAATGACGGCCACCACGTCGGCGCCCGCTTTGGCAGCGGCCTTCGACTGCAGCGCGTCGTCGTGGATATTTCCCGTGGCAACAATGACGTAACGATGGGGCTCCGGCGACCGCGGCAATGTCGCCTTGAACGCCTCGCGGTGCCCACGAGCCTCGTCGATTCGCGCCAATGCCGCCGTCACGTGAGGCGCGAGAATACGCCGGGATTCTTCAGGCGAAAGCGGTGCCGCGAAATCCACATCGTCCCCGAAAGCCAGACGCTCCGCGGCGTCTTGGATGCTCTCTGCGCCGCCCTTCAATTCGCTCGCCACAAAGGTACAAACCCCGCGCCCAAGAACGCGTGCAGTCTGCAATCTATCGATCACGCGATTGACCACCGACACGCCTTCGCCATCGACCCCATCGACACCGAGGGCGCGCAATATCGTTCGCTCCACACCCACCGTCGTGTGTTCGTCGATAAACGACTGCACATCGCTCGCAACGGCTGCGGCGAGCTCGCGGCAGCGATCAACTTTTGCCTTGTCAAGGGGAACGGTCGCCATGCCCTTCGCCATGGCACGAGTCCCGACGGAAGTGAACCTAGAACGCGGTTATTTGCAGGAGATTGACGCACCGGGTCGATGACCACGCGAGCGGACGCAAGCCCGAAAAAAGGCGACGCTGGATCGTCCGAGAAAAAAAAAGCGCCGTCACCGGCCCCGATTAAAGGGCCTAGTGAACAGCGCTCTTGCGATGGGATTTTCAGTGGCCATCACCACGAACAAACCGTTTTTGAACCAGGGTCGCCCGCCAGCCAACTTCTACCGAGCGGTTAAACTCGGCACCCGTCGACGAACGACGCGACTACAGCCTCGACGATCAAGCCGCGGCTGGCGACAGACCGGCAGCCTTGACAACGGCGCTAAACGTCGCTGGCTCAAGAACCGCCAAGTCTGCGAGCACCTTGCGATCGAGCCCGATGTTGGCCTTCTTGAGGCCGGCAACGAGGCGCGAATAGGTGGTGCCGTTAATTCGGGCTGCGGCGTTAATGCGTACGACCCAAAGGCGACGAAAGTCACGCTTCTTGCGCTTGCGGTGGGCGTACGCGTACACCCACGCCTTCATCACGCACTCTTTCGCGTAAGCGAAGAGGCGGGACCGGGCGCTGTGAAAACCAGAGGCAACCGCGAGAATGCGGTTACGACGACGACGGGCTTTAAACCCACGTTTTGCTCGAGGCATCTATTGACTCCTTAAAACTGTTGGGGCCAGACGCTCAGCCGTAGGGAAGCATGCGCTTGACATGCTTCTCCATTGAGCTGTCGACCATGTCGTTGTTGCGGCATCGGCGCAGGCGCGTGCGCGACTTGTCAATCATGCCGTGGTTACCGCCACACTTTGTACGCTTCACTCGACCGGATCCGGTCACCTTGTAGCGCTTCGCTGCGGCTTTGCGGGTCTTCATTTTTGGCATGGGAACTCCTAGGTCCGCTTCGTCGAGGACGCCAATGACGGCTGTTGACCCTGGCCAATGCGGGAGGCGCAACCTGCCCTAGGTCGAGGGAGCTGTCAAGGCGCGCGAAGCCTCTTTGCAATTTCGTCTGCCATGGCTTGACCTTCGAGGCGCGCCGCCTCCCGGGCTGCGAGCGGAGATGCCTGTTTTTTCGGGGCGCCAAGCACATCGGCGTACACTTTTGTCTTTGGTTCCGTGCCGCTCGGCCTAACCAAAATGCGACTACCGCCTTCGAATTCGAGTTCCACGAGAAGGGTCTTTGGCAATGCAAGGGCGCTCTCGACGCCGTCGCTGGTGCGCCTGATTCCCTTGGTAAAGTCGCCAACCGCCACAACTTTTCGCCCCCTCACCTCCGTCGGAGGACTCGCGATGAGCGCTTCAAGTGCAGCAAAAACCGCGGCTCGGGTTTCCGCCGTCGGGTGGGCGATGGTGGCTTGGGCGCTCGCGAAGGATCCCAGCGAAGCGTAGAGGTCGCCGAGGGCGTCGATGACGGTGCGTCCTTCGGCGTGCAGCGCCCGGGCAAAATCACAAAATACCACCGCCGCGGCGATGCCATCTTTGTCGCCAACGATCTCGCGAACACAATAACCGAGGGCTTCTTCAAAACCGAAAAGTGGCTCAATTCCCTGGGCGCGGTGCGCGGTAAACGATCGCGCGATCCATTTGAAGCCTGTCAGCGTTGCGTCGGCGTGGGCACCATGCGCTGCGGCGAGTTTGTCGAGCATCGGCGTTGAAACAATCGACCGAACAACGAGCTGCTTCGAGCGGTCGGCCTCGGGCGTCTGCAGAAACAAATGGTGGGCGAGAAGAATGCCCACTTCATTACCTGTAAGCTGCACATAATTTCCGCGAGCCCCCGGGTCAGGAATCGCAATCGCGAGACGGTCCGCATCCGGGTCGCTGGCGACCACGAGATGGGCCTCCGTGGCGCGCGCCAACGCGAAGGCCAAATCAAGCGCGCCCTTTTCCTCCGGATTGGGAAATTTTACGGTCGGAAAGGCCCCGTCGGGTTTCTCTTGTTCCGGCACGACGTGCACCGAAGCGAACCCCGCGTCTGCGAGGGCCTCGGTCATGAACGGCGCGCCGACCCCGTGGAGTGGCGTGTAGACTACACCGAATGGCACGCGGACCGTCGACACACGGGCGACTCTTTTTACCGCGTCGAGAAAGGCTCGATCGACGTCTGCGCCGAGCACCGACACGAGGGCATTGTCGTGCAAATTGCCTCGCGAAATGCGATTTGCTGGCCCAAGTTCAACAATTCTTTGCGCAATGCGTTCATCGGCGGGCGTCACAATTTGCCCACCGGTGCCGTCGTAAAGTTTGTAGCCGTTGTCGTCGGGAGGGTTGTGGCTTGCGGTGATCGCGATGGCCGCTACGGCACCGAAATGGCGCGCCGCAAACGCGACGAGAGGCGTCGGCACCGGGCGGTCGATGAGGGCGACGCGGAACCCTTGAGCGACGAGGACCTCGGCGGCATCCCGGAGAAATACGTCGCTCTTGCGGCGCCCATCTCGCCCGATAATCACAAGCCCGCCGCGTGCGTTTTCATCCTCTGAAAGCCAGCCCGCGACCGCCGCCGTTGCGCGCACGACAACAGCCCGGTTCATACGATTCGGCCCCGCCTCGATGCGTCCCCTCAAGCCCGCAGTTCCAAACGCGAGGTCGCCCGCGAACCTGTCTTGCAGTTGTTCCCACGCGCCGTCGCGAAGGAGGCCTTGGAGCTCTTCCCGGCAGTCGTCGTCAATGTCGCCGGATATCCAACTGCGCACGGCCGTTTCGAGTTGCGAATTCGTCATTCCCAATGGGTACCCGACCTCGCTTCCGGCGGGAACGACTGGAATGGGAACTGCCGTTGGCCGACGCCGTCGAGCCGCGAATGATGCTATGAAAAGCGTTCAATGGGGCGCGCGCTGGTTCTGGGATTTCTCACGTGGTGCGTGCAGGCTCTGCTTCTCGTCGTGTTGGTGGCTGCGGGGTTCGCTGTGGTGGGCCCGCCTGCCGTGATTTCGGGCCCGCCGTGCCCTTGCGAGGCCGATTGGCGGCAGCTTGGCGGCGACGGCACACTGCTTCCAAAATTTTTCTCTCGGCAACCGCTCGATGTTGAAGGCCGCGTGAGCGCCTGCATCGCAAAGGCCGATACGGATCTTCCCGCCGCTATTTTGGGCATCTCGCGCCTTGGGAGCGCAGCGGCACCAACGCTTTTTCATAGGCTCCGATCCGTCACGCCGGAGGCCCGCCCGACGCTCAACGCATTGCTCCGCGCTGCCCTCCCGAAGGCACTTCCTGCCCCAGACGACGACAGCACCAGCGACGATCCGTCGCTCGAAAAGTGGCTGCAGATTGCAAGCATTGATGGCCCCGATCTGACCGCCCACGAGGCCGAGTTGGCCGTTGATCGTTTGCTTATTCATCCGAGCAGCGGGCGGGAAGAGGCGGTTCGCCAACTGGGAACCGTGGCCATTCCGGCTCTCATTCAGGCCATGCCTCGCACACGTTCGCGTAGGCAATTGGCTCTACTTTCAAGTCTTGCCCACGAGGCGACAGAGCGCGGGCCGACGCTTCGTCTCACCGCCACGGCAGCCGAGGTCGATGCCACCGTCGGCGATTGGACGCAATGGCTCGATGACCATCGCTGGGACTACGAGCCCCATCCCGTCGATCGCCGCATTCCTTGGGGCCTTCGCGAAACACGGCTGGCGCGGGTACTGGAGCGCGCTTGGGCGAGCTGGACATCCGATTCGATCTCGCAAGAATCAACTGCGTCATTGGCGCTCGCGACGGCGGTGACCTTGGAGCGTTGCCTTGTGGCCCTCGTTCTTGGGCGCGCCCTACTGGGCATAGTCGAGCATTTTTCCGTGCTTTTTCGCCTGCGATATGGATTCACGGTCCTCCTTGGTGCCCTGCCTGGAGCTGCCCTTGCCCTGCTTGCGCGACCCGTCATGGGCACGATGTCAGCCCCGGTGCGCGAGGTCTTGCTGCTGCTCATGGGCGGCACTCTGGCCGCCGTGATGCTTGCACCTGGCCTTGCCCACGAGCTGCGCCTGCGCAACGACCCCATCGCCCGTTTGGTCGAGCGAAAAACACCGTGCATAGTGCAAGTGTCTCTCGCGGCGGTGGCCCCCGTGACTCTCGGGATTGTTCTCTTCCTGGAAGACAGCTTGCAGCTCGGAGGCCTTGGTGCGGCCTTTGCCCACGGCCACAGGCACGGACTCGGCACCGTGGGTTTGCCGGCCCTCACGCGCATGGCGATTGTGCTCCCGGCGTTGCCTCTCGCCCTTCGCTTACTGCGTCACCTCGTCGGCGACGAACGCATGACCGCGCATCCAACCGGGCATCCAAAAGGCGACTAACTAGAAGTGCGCTGGGACACGCGAGCCATGTTAGGCGACGACCTTCGGAGTCATCACATGATCATCGGCGGAAGAATGCCCTCGGCACCAGCAGCGGCGAACACGGCCTCAACCCTCGTGCCGACCGTGGACGAAGCAACCTTCCAGGCGGAGGTTCTTGGCAGCGAATTGCCTGTTTTGGTGGAGTTCGGGGCCGAGTGGTGCCAGCCATGTAAAGTGATGGCGCCGGAGCTTGAGGCTCTCGCGAAAGAACTGCACGGCAAGGCCCGCATCGTCAAAGTCGACATCGATCGCTCGCCGAACCTCGCGCGTTCCCTTCGTGTGCAGTCGGTCCCCATGTTCTTTGTCGTGGCGGGTGGGCGCGTGGTGGATGCCGCCGTCGGGGCCGTCCCGCGCAAGCAACTGGCTGCCCTCATTGAGAAGCATTTGCCGCGCCCTGAAGGGGCCCTCAAGGCACCCGAACTCGCGCAACTTATTAAGAGCGGGCGCGTCGTTGCGGTCGATGTACGCGAGGCCAGCGCCTACAAGCGGGCGCGCATCCCCGGTGCCAAACACTTCGATGCGGCCACGATCGGTGAGCGCCTCGGCGAGCTCTTCATGCTCGGTGCCACACCGATTCTTTACTGCCGAAGCGGAGACGTGAGCCAGACGAGTGCCCGCGCGCTCATCGAGGCAGAAGTCCCCGTGGGTTACCTTGATGGCGGGCTGCTCGCTTGGGAGGGTGCCGACCTCCCGATCGAACGCTGATCGAGTAAATTTACTGCTATTGTGACGTAACGGAGCGTAACCAACATGGTGCGGTCGAACTCTATTTTATCGAGCGCGCCATGAGCCCGGCGCCCGCGCCTGATGGCGAATCCGGTCCCGCGGCAGGAGTCCGTGATCACGCGCGGGCCATTCTTCGGGCGTACATGGAGAAAAAGGGGCTTCGCTCCACAGACCAGCGCCGCGTCATCGTCGACACATTTCTAAGCACCGCTGATCACGTCAGCATCGAAGAATTGCTGGCGCGCGTTCGTTCCCACGATCGCCGCGTGGGGTACGCCACGGTCTACCGAACGCTCAAACTTCTCGCCGAGTGCGGGGTCGCCAACGAACGCCAATTCGGAGACGGTCTCACCCGCTTCGAACTCGCCGACGAGACCTCGCACCACGACCACCTCATATGCACCGCGTGCCACGGCATCACGGAGTTTGAAGACGAGCGCGTGGAGGTTATTCAAGACGAGATCGCCACCCGCTACGGGTTTCGGCTTCGCAGCCACAAGCACGAGCTCTACGGTATTTGTGGAAACTGCCAGCAAACATAGAGCATCACTATACCTTATATAGGTTCTGTCTATTTTGCGTAGTCCACAGCTCGAGTCTCCCTTACGACGGTCACGCGAACCTGCCCGGGGTAGGTGAGATCTTGCTCGATGGCTCGCGAAATTTCCCGCGCCAAGAGGGCCGCTTCCGCATCGGTGACCTCGGAGGGCTCCACGAGCACCCGCACTTCGCGCCCCGCCTGAATCGCGAACGTGCGCTCCACGCCCATGAACCGCGCGGCAATCGCCTCCAAGTCTTGAAGGCGTTTGACGTAGCTCTCGAGAGCCTCGCGCCGCGCCCCGGGCCGAGCCCCCGAGAGAGCATCGGCGGCGGTTACGAGGTGACCAATGACGCTGATCGACTGCTCGTCGTTGTGGTGGCACGCGATGGCATTGGCGACTACCGCGTCTTCGCCATACTTGCGCGCGAGCGCTCCGCCAATGACCGCGTGACCGCCTTCTTGCTCGTGGCTGACGGCCTTGCCGATGTCGTGGAGGAGACCCGCGCGCCGAGCCTGTTTCTCGTCGAGCCCAAGTTCAGCTGCCATCAACGCCGTCAAGTGCGCACACTCGACCGAATGCCGAAGAACGTTCTGCGCATACGAATACCGATGACGAAGACGGCCCAAAAGCTTGACTATTTCCAGGTGAACGCGCGGAACCTGCAGCTCGTCGAGCACCGTTCGCGCCGACTCCTCCATCGCCCGATCTACGTCGAGGCGCGCCTTTTCGACGACCTCCTCGATGCGCGTCGGGTGAATTCGCCCGTCTTGCACGAGCCTCTCGAGGGCCAACCGAGCCACCTCGCGCCGCACCGGATCGAAGGCTGAAATCACGATGGTTTCCGGCGTGTCGTCGACGATGAAATCAACGCCGCACGCCTCTTGAAGCGCCCGAATGTTTCGCCCTTCACGACCGATAATTCGGCCCTTCAATTCATCCGACGGCAGGTGCACCGCCGTCGCGGCACGCTCTTGCACGTGCTCGCCGGCGTAACGTTGCACAGCGATTCCGATGATTCGTTTCGCCCGTTTTTCGGCTTCTTCCCGCGCCAGCTCTTCGATGCGTTTGGCATCGCGCGCCCCCTCGCGCCGCGCATCTTCGTGGATCTCTTCAATGACCAGACGCCGAGCCTCTTCGCCGGAGAGCCCTCCCAATGCCTCGATCCGCGCCTTGCGCTCGCTCACGAGGGAGGCTGACCGGCCCTCTTCTTGGAGCAACGTGGCAGCACGAACCGCGACCTCGCGCCCAAGCCGCTCAACATCGCCTTCGCGGGCGAAAAGCTGCTTTTCACGGGCAATAACATTCACTTCGCGGTCGGCGATGCGCGCGTCTCCTTCGGCGACTTTGCGATCAAACGAAGCTTGCACCTCGCGTTCAACCCGCGACTTCACCGCCTCGTGGTCTGCCTCGCGGCCGGCGCGAAGAAGGTCTTGTTGCTTCACGGCCTCGCGCAGTTCACTCGCGAGGCGCGCGGACTCACGACCCAATTCCAAGCTCTTGGCCTCGGCCTGCACGCGCTCGGAGCGCACGCCCTCGACCTGGGTTTCAAACGCCCGTCGGGTCTCGGTGGCAGCCTCGCTGGCCCCCTGCTCACGAGCTTTTAGCCTAGCAATTTCCAGCTCTGCGGCCTCAGCTCGGCGCCGCGCCGTGGCCTGGAGATGAAAGAAGAAAGCGGCTGCAGCACCCGCCAGAGCGAGAGCCGCGATAACGAAGGGCTGAATCATCCGGGAAATTTCTTAAATCTGCGGAGTCCCGCAGTGAAAAACGCGCCGGTCGGTGAGAACCCAATCGACGGGCACGTCGGTAGCAAGTTGTGGAACCTCCACGAGTACTTGGAAGTCGTAGAGAACCGCAATGGTGCGTGGCCGCTCGGCGAACGATGCCAGCGCCCGGTCGTAGGCCCCTCCCCCGTATCCCAGGCGATTTCCCTGTAGATCCGCCCCAACGGCCGGAACGACGATGGCGTCGAGGGCCTCGATTCGCGTGCCCTCATCGTCCGCGGGTTCGCGAAATCCGTTTCCGCGCTCTTCGAGAACCGAAAGAGACTCGACGCGATAAAACGCCAAGCCTCCGTCTTCGAGAACACGAGGGTACGCGACGTCGATGCCGCGCTGCCGAAGAATGGCAAAGAGCGGGTCGATGTCGAGCTCACAGCGGTGCACCATCGGCGCGTAGAGGCCGACCGTTCGAACGCCCGCGAAGACCTCGTGCCGGGCCAGAGACTCCACGACCAATACCGATTTTTCACCTCGCGTCTCCGAGGAAAGTGCCGCGCGAAGTCCACGCATGCGCCGACGCAACTCCGATTTTACTTGACACGCTATCGCGATATAATCCTCGGGCGTGAAGAGGTGATCCATCACGACTTTGGCCCCCGCCCGCAGGCATACGCGAGGCGCAGGGCCGCCACCCGCAGTGCCACGTGGGAGTCCACAAATTCGAGGCGCGACCGGGTCAGATCCGTGGCCGCATCATCGACCTCCACGAGGGTCGCCTTTCCGGCACGAAAGGCCTCGCGACGTACGCGGTAAGACTCGGCGGCACTTCCCATGCCGAGGGTGGTCGTCTCGAGGCTCGTTCGCGCCTCACGAAGCGCCGTCTTCGTCTGGGTAATTTCCAGGTAAATACCGTCGGCGAGCGCATCGCGTTGCGCATCGAGCTCGAGTCGTTTGGACTCGGCTTGGGAGACCTGGGCCGCCGACGAGAAGGCATCGCTCGGACTCCAGGAGGCCACCACGGAGGCATCCCAGGTAAAGATGAACTCGTCTTTGGCGGGGATGATTCGCTGGTTCGGGTTGGCGTAAGCGCCGTTGCCGACGAGATCGAGGCGCGGGTAGAAACCTGCTCGCGCGAGACTCTTTTGATGCTTGGCGGCACGTACACCAACGGCCAAACCCCGCGCCTCGGGCCGCTCACGAAGAGCCTCTTCGACGAGCAAATTCGTTGACGAATCGTCGTCGCCCCGAGCGAAAGGCTCGAGCACATTTTCGCCAATGGTGAGCTCCGCGTTGGGACTGTGCATCAGCGTGCGCAGGGCCTCGCCCGCCAAGTGAACCCCGTTGTTGGCGCGGTCGACCAAGAGGCGCACGTGCACCACCGCCGACTCGGCCCGCAGCACATCGGCCCGCGAAATCAGTCCCGCCTTGAACGCGGTCTGCGCATCGGCGGCGTGGGCTGCCGCGGCCTCACTTGCCTGGACGGCGACGAGCGACTGGGCACGTGCACGTATATATTGATAATACACTGTACGTGCTTCTAGATCAGCCTTTTTTGCAGTGGATTCGACTTCAAGCTTGGCGACCTCGGCAGCTCCGGAGGTTGCCTCGATGGCATCGCGAAAGCGCATGAAGTAGTCGCTCAGCGGAATGGCGAGGGCGCCGCCGAAGCTCCACTGGTCCAAGAAAACTGGAAACGTGAAAGCCTGAACGGGAATCGCGAGCAGGCTGTCGGAGGCAAGAATCGGCCCCGCCTGCGTGACCGCGCGGTTTATCACCACGAGGCTGCCGCTCCCGGAGCCCATGCTCAACGGAGGCTGATTGATCGGCGAAAGCCGCGTGTAACGTGCGGTGCCGGAAAGCTTAGGAATGAAGTTCGCCGAGACCTCATCGACTTTTGCGTCGGCCCCACGGGAAGCGAAACGTTTTGCCCGCATCATGGGACTCGTGGCCCGGGCCTCCGCCGATACTTGGTCCGCGGTGAGGCCGCCGGGCACAAAAAGTTTTGTGAAGCGCTCGTCGGTCTCGAAGATATCGGTGGGGCCGGCCTTGGCGGGGAACGCCAGAAGAAACGGGGCGGGGAACGCCAGAAGAAACGGGGCGGGGAACGCCAGAAGAAAGGGTGCCGCCAGGGCGAGTGTTCGCGTCAGCGTCGTCGCGCCCTTGATCATCGTGGTTCTCATTCGGCGGCCTCCGCGCGAACGCCGGTTTCGCGTCTAAAACGCGCTTTTATCCAGGCTTTTACAGACTCTACGGCCAGGTAAACAACGGGAATGACGACGAGCGAGAGCAGCGTGGAACTGAGCACGCCGCCGATGATCGCCACGCCCATGGGCGCACGAAACTCGCTGCCCTCGCCTTTGCCGATGGCCGTCGGAAGCATGCCGAGAATCATGGCGGCACTCGTCATGAGGATGGGACGAAGACGTTCGGGGCCCGCCTCCAGAATCGCTTGCAGCGGGGTCTCCCCCTCCTCGCGAACGCGAACGATGGCGCGATCGACCAGCAAAATAGCGTTCTTCGTGACGAGGCCCATGAGCAGAATCAGCCCAATAAGCGACCCCATGGCAATGGTGTATTCTGCAAGGAAGAGAGCAATAATCGCCCCGACAAAGGCCAGCGGGAGGGTGACCATGATCGTGAGAGGATGAATAAAGCTCTCAAATTGGCTGGCGAGAATGATGTAGATGAAGACAATTCCGAGGAGCATGGCGTTGCCCATGCTGCTGTTGTTCTCGTTCATCAGGCGAATCTGGCCGTCGTAAAAAATCGATCCGCCGGGCGGCAATTTTATCGCCGCGATCTGGGGCTTGATGTCTTTGACGATGTCGCCGAGAGCGCGCCCGCCCGGTGAAGCCCACACCTGTATTTGCCTGCTTCTTGCCTCACGTTCGATGACCTGCGGGCCGTCCGCGCGAACGAACGTGGCGATGTCCGCGAGCTTGGTGGGGCCCTTCGGCGACATCACCGACAACTGCTCCAAATCGGCCGCCGTGTGCCGGTCGGTTTCGTCAAAGAGAACCCGAATGGTGACGTCGTCGCCACCGGAGCGAAGCTTGCCTGCTTCAGCGCCGTCCATCGCGGTCCGCAGTGCCATCGCCACTTGGCCCACGGTGAGTCCACGGTCTGCGGCCTTGGCCCGATCGACCTCGAGCTGAAGTTCCGGTTTTCCTGGGGAATACTTCATCTGAACGTCTTGAACGCCCGGCGTATTCATCAGAATTTTTGCCAGTTGCCGGGCCGCCGGCTCGATGCCGACGTAGTCCGGGCCACGCACCGCAACCATGATGGCAGCTTCGGTGGCAGCACCCTCGACAAAGGGCGGATCGGCCACGATCACGTGGGCCTTCGGAATCTTCAGAGCCACCATGCGCCCCGCCTCTTTGAGCTCGGAAATGGATTGTTTGCGTTCGAGTTTTGGAGTGGTGACCACGCGCCAAAGAGACTTGTTGATTTCGTTGTTGACCCCAAGTTGGGCGTAGATCGCACGGATATTGGGGTTCTTCAGAAGCTCGTTTTCCGCGGGTTTTGTCAGGCGAGCGGTCTCTTCGAGAGATGTGCCTGCGGGAAGCTCGATCTCAAGAACGTACTGACCGCGGTCTTCTGCGTTCACGAATTCGCTGCCCGTCGATAGTGCCGCGCGCTGCATCAGCACGAGGCTTCCGATAGCGAGCAATCCGACCATGACCTTATGCGTGACGGCCCATTCGAGCACCGCGCGGTAGGCATCGTCGAGCGCCTTGAAGAAGGCCACGAAGGGCCGCTTGACCGCAAACCACGGGTCGACCGCATGGTGGTCGACAGGCTTTGAGAAGCGCGACGACAGCATGGGATCGAGGGTGAACGCCACGAGCAGCGAGATCAGAACGGCGGCGCTGATCGTGATTCCGAACTGCCGAAAAAACTGCCCGACGATGCCTTTGACGAAGGCCACAGGAATGAAAACCGCCACAATCGTGAGCGTCGTGGCGAGAACGCTCAACGAGATTTCTTCGGTGCCATCGAGGGCCGCTTGGAACGCGGGTTTGCCTCGCTCCAAGTGCTTGGTGATGTTTTCGCGCACGACGATGGCATCGTCAATGAGGAGACCAATTGCCAGCGAAAGTGCTAGCAAAGTCATCATGTTGAGGGTGTAGCCCAGCACGTACATCACGAAAAAAGTGCCGATCACGCTCGTGGGCAGTGCGACGGAACTGATGAGCGTGGAGCGCAGATCGAGCATAAAAAATAGGATGACCAAAATAGCCATCACACCGCCGAAGACGATGTCGTGCTCCACGGTCTCCACATCGCGCTCGATGAAGTGAGACTGATCGATGAGGGGACTCACCGTCATGCCGTCGGGGAGCTTGCCATTGAGGGCTGCCACCGCTGCCTTGACCGCGTGGGCGACCTCGACGGTGTTCGTGCCCGACTGTTTCAGCACGTCGAAGGTGACCGACTCTTCCCCATTGACGCGAATGCGACCGCGGCGCTCTTCGAAGCCGTCGTCGACGCTTGCCACGTCGCGAAGGCGCACAATGGAGCCATCGCGGCCCGTCGCGATGACAAGATCGCGAACGGCCTCGACGCTTGCAAATTCGCCCACCGTACGCACGCTGATTTCGCGATCTCCCTCGATGAAATGCCCCGCGGGAACCGTCACATTTTCGGCGCGAAGACGCTGAATCAGCACCTCCATCGGCATCATCAACGCGTTGATCTTGGCGCGATCCACAAGAATTCGGATTTCGCG